>JAPLTZ010000279.1 GCA_026397895.1 Verrucomicrobiota bacterium
AATGTTCGCGTGCGATGGCCGCGCCGATCCGCACCGGCAACGGATGCGTCGAGTGCCGCGTCATGGAAAACAGCCGGCGCTCCTCCGTCTCGTTCAACGCCGCGCCGCGCCACGTCACGCTGCCCGCGCCGGCCGCCGTCAGCGTGCCGGTCTTGTCGAACACCACCGCGTCCACGCGCGCCAGCGTTTCGAGGACGTAGGGATTTTTCAGGAACACATTCCGCCGCGCCAGCGCCCGCTGCGCCGAGCCGAGCGCGAACGGCGCGGCCAGCGCCAGCGCGCACGGGCACGCCACGATCAGCACCGACGTGAACGCCTTCAACGCAATCGCCGGGTTCACGAACGCCCAGAAAATCGCCGACCCAATCGCAATCGCGATGACCAGCTTGGTGAACCGCTGGCTGTAATGGTTCGTGAGCGTGTTCAGCGCGGTGACTTTTTCTTTGCGGAACGCGTCCTGATTCCACAGCGACGTGAGATAGCTTTGCGACACCGCCTTGACCGTCTCCACCTCGATGACGCCGCCCATCTGCCGCCCGCCGGCGTAAAGATATTCGTCGGGCTTCTTGCCGACCGGCTCGGATTCGCCCGTGACGAAACTGTAATCAATCAGCGCCGGCCCGTTCACCAGCCGCGCGTCGGCGGGAATGAGTTCGCCGTTGCGGATAAGCAACCGGTCGCCGACGGCGAGCTGCGCGAGCGAGATTTGTTCTTCCCGTTGGAGTCCACGCTTTAGCGTGTCTGGGGAGCAAGCTGAAGCTTGGACTCCAACGCGCGTGACCGACAGCGGGAAGAACGATTTGTAATCGCGGTCGAACGCCAGCCGGTCGTAGGTTTTCTGCTGGAACAGTTTTCCGCACAGTAGGAAGAAAATCAGCCCGCACAGCGAATCGAAGTAGCCGTTGCCGCGCCCCGCCGCCACCTCGAACACGCTTTGCGCGTAGATTGCCACCAGCCCCGCCGCGATGGGCACGTCAATGTTCAGCAGCCGCTGCCGCAGGCTCGTCCACGCCGCGCGCCAGTAATCCGCCGCGCTGTAAACCACCACCGGCGTCGCCAGCACCAGGCTGATCGTGCCGACCATCTTTTGGAAGAACGGCCCGGCGAACGAGTCTAGCCCGAAATAATCCGAGATGCTGAACATCATGATGTTCCCGAACGCGAACCCGGCCAGCGCTAGTTGAATCCACAGCCGCCGCGCCGCGCGCCGATGCGGCCGCGCTTCCAGGTCGGAAAATTTCAGCTCCGGCTCGTAGCCCAGCGAGACCAGCAGCGTGACGACTTCGCTCAATTTCGCCTCGGCGGTGTTGAACGCGATGGCGACCTCCTTGCGCGGGAAATTCACCTGCGACTGCCCGATGCCGGGCTGGAGGCGGAACAGATTTTCCAGCAGCCACACGCATGCGATGCAGTGGATGGCCGGGATGTGGAACGTCACGCGCGTCAGCCGCGCATCCGCGAAATCCACCAGCCGTTCGCGCACCGCCGGCTCGTCGAGGAACTTGAACTGCCCCGCCGTCGCCGCGCCGCTCACGCGCACGCCCGCGTTTTCGCCGAGCTGGTAAAATTCCGTCAGCCCGTTCTCCGTGAGGATCTCGAAGACCGTTTTGCAGCCGTTGCAGCAGAACGGCTTTTCCGCGACGGAGAAAATTTCGCCACGGCACAACGTCCCGCAATGAAAACACGCCGGCCGCGCGTCCGCAGTGGACGCGGTCGGTTCGGCTTCAATGGTGGGCAAATCAACGGCCATGCTGGCACAAAACCTATCAAGAGTTTTCCGCGAATCAAACCCCGAAGCGCCGCAATCACGTCCGGCTTTCCGCCGCGCGGGTTTTCCCCTAATCTCCCCGCCGTGAAATTGATTTCATGGAACGTCAACGGCCTGCGCGCCGTGTTGAAGAAGAATTTTCTGGAGTTTCTCGAGGCGGAGCAGCCCGATGTCCTGTGCCTGCAGGAAACCAAATGCCACCCCGACCAGGTCGAGCAGCTCTGGCCCGCGAGCTACACGACCTATTGGAACAGCGCGGAGAAGAAAGGCTATTCCGGCACGGCCATCTTCACCCGCACGCGCCCGCTGAAGGTCACGCCGCACCTCAACATCGCCGAACACGACCGCGAGGGCCGCGTGCTCACCGCCGAGTTCGAGGATTTTTTCCTCGTCAATGTTTACACGCCTAACTCCAAGCGCGAACTTACACGCCTGCCGTATCGCCAGCAGTGGGACAGAGATTTCCTCGCCTACCTGAAAAAGCTGGAGAAGAAAAAGCCCGTCGTCTGGTGCGGCGACCTCAATGTGGCGCACACGGAGATTGACCTCGCCAATCCCAAGGCCAACGTCGGCAACCACGGCTTCACGCCGGAGGAACGCGCGGGCTTCGATGCGTTCGTGGCCGCCGGGTTCGTGGACACGTTCCGCGAGTTCGAGAAGGGCGGCGGGCATTACACCTGGTGGAGTCCGATGAGCGGCGCGCGGGCGCGGAACATCGGGTGGCGGCTGGATTACTTCCTCATCAGCGCCGCGCTCAAGCCGCGTCTGAAACGCGCCGCCATTTTGCCGAAAGTCCTCGGCTCGGATCATTGTCCGGTGGTGATGGAATTGAAATGAGCGCGAAATGAAAACCACGCTTACGTCAACCAAGGCCGGTGGTAGGGACGCCGCGCTGCGGCGTCCCCGCCCGGAACGAAGTGCAGGGCGGAACGAACGAAGCTACGCGTGCATTCCGTCCGAAGTTTCGTCGCCTGACGCTGCGCTCGGCGACGAGGACGGCGCAGCGCGCCGTCCCTACCACGTCCTTGCCTGAAATGAAGCCGCTCACCGACACGCTCTGCCTGCAATGCGGCCTGTGCTGCAACGGTGTCCTTTTCGGCGACGTGCGCCCCGAGGCCGGCGACCGCTCGCCGCTCTTCGCCGGGCGCTCGCGCGTGAACCAGCCGTGTCCCGCGTTCACCGCCGCGACGTGCGCCTGCGCCATCTACGCGGAGCGCCCGGCGCGCTGCCGCAAGTTTGAGTGCAAGCAACTGCTCGCCGTTGGCGCGGGAGAAATTTCCGCCGAGGCCGCGCTCAAGAAAATCCGCGCCACAAAAAAACTCGCCGCCAAAGTCGAGCGGCTGCTCGGCGAACTCGGTTTCAACGACACCACACTTCCGCTGCACCGACGCTTCAAGCGCTGCCAGCGCGCGGCGGAGACCGGCGGGCTGGCGGCGGAGCAATTCGACACGCTCGCGGATTTGCAGCTCGCGGTGCATGAGCTGACGCTGCTGCTGGCAAAGGATTTTTACTCGTGAAAACAAGTCGCGGGCTGGAATACATCGAATTGGCCGGGCTGTTTTTCCTGCAATGGATGGCGCTGAGCATCTGGCTCGTGCCGTTGAGCAACGTGCTGGAGGCGCACGGGCTGCACGCGCTGCGGCCCTACGCCTTCGCCACCGGCGCGCTCGCGGCCATCATCTCGCCGCTGATCTTCGGCGCGATGGCCGACCGGCATTTCGCGCCGGTGCGCGTCCTGCGCTGGCTGGCCGTGGCCACCGCCGCCGCGATGGCACTCGCCACGTTCAGCATCCAGCAGGGCTGTTCCGCCGGCACGGTGCTGGGGTTGATCCAGGTTTATTCGCTGTGCGCCGCACCGTCGTCGAGCATCAGCACGAGCATCATTTTTTCGCGGCTGCAAAATCCGAAGCGCGAGTTCGGCCCGATCCGCGCGACGGCAACGGTCGGCTGGATGTGCGGCTGCTGGCTGGTCAGCGCGCTGGCGGCGGACGCCTCCCCGCTCGCCGGCTACGCCTCGGCGGCGACGTGGCTGGGCATCGCGGCGTTCACCTTCGTGCTGCCGAGCGTGCCGCCGCCGGAGACCAAAACCCGCCCGTCGTGGCACGAGCGGCTCGGTTGGGACGCGCTGGTGCTGCTGAAGAACCGCGACACGCGTGTGGTCTTTCTCACCGCCGCGCTCTACAGCATTCCGCTGGCGGCGTTCTATCCGTTCACGCCGGCGCAACTGAAGCAGCTTGGTTTCCAACACGCCTCCGCGTGGATGTCGCTGGGGCAGACGACGGAAATCTTCGCCATGCTTGCGCTGGCCGGATTGTTTCTGCGGGTGCGGTTGAAATGGATTTTCGCCGCCGGAATGGGCTTCGGGCTGCTGCGTTCCGGCTTGAGCGCGCTGGACAGCCGGGGCTGGGTGCTGGCGGGCATCACGATGCACGGGCTGGCCTACACGCTTTTTTTCATCCCGGCGCAAATCTACGTGGACGAGCGCATTGATCCCGCGTGGCGGGTGCGGGCGCAGGCGCTGTTCTCGCTGATGACGAGCGGCGTGGGCAACCTCCTCGGATACCTCGGCACGGGCTGGTGGTTCAACCACTGCACGCAAACCGCCGGCACGCGCTGGCCGCTGTTCTGGGGCGGACTCGCGGCGGCGGTGGGCGGGGTGATGGTCTATTTTGTCACCGCGTATCGCGGGCGCGGCCCGGCGAAATCCTGACCGCCGCGCGGCTCACGCCAGTTTCCACGGCGCGCGGAATTCGCCGCCGAGCCACTTCGCGTCGCCGGTGCCGCCCGCGAATTTTTCCTGCGCGGGATTCCACTTCACCGGCCGGCCGCCGATGTAGGCGAGGTTCAACAGGCTGCAGACCGTCGCCGAGCGGTGGCCGGTTTCCACGTCGCAGATGGGCGGCTTGCGCGAGCGGATGCTGTCGAGCCAGTCGCCGAGGTGGTTCTTGCTGTTGTAGAGCCGGACGGCGTTGGCCGGCAGATGCTCCTGCAACAGCTTCGTGTAGCCGTCGGGATTTTCCGCGATGAGCCGGTCGCCCAGCCACAGCTTGAACTTGCCGCGGTTGACGTAAATTTTTCCCTGGTCGCCGAAGAACGTGATGCCGTTGCTCGGCACGTGCACGACCTCCGCGCCGGTCGCGTAGCGGAAGCGCGCGCCGACCGTGGCGGCCTTGTCCGCCGGCAGGATGAACTCCACCGGGCCGCCGGTGTCGGCGCCGAACGCCCATTGCACGATGTCGAAATGGTGCGCGCCCCAGTCGCAGATCCAGCCGCCGCCATACTCGCGATACTTGCGCCACATCACCCAATGCTTGGGCACGCCGCGCGGACTCAAAATCGAATTGTAAGGCCGCGCCGCCGCCGGGCCCTGCCACAAATCCCAATCCAGTCCGGGTTCGAGCGGTTCTTCCGGCAAATCGCAAGGCACCGGCACGGTCGGGCTGCCCACGCCGACCTCCACCTTCATGACCTTGCCGAGCGCGCCGTTGCGGACGAGTTCGCACGCCGCGCGGAATTCGCTCATCGAACGCTGCATGCTGCCGACCTGCAAAATGCGCTTCTTCGCGCGCACCGCCTGCACCATCGCGCGGCCTTCGAGGATCGTGTGCGCCATCGGCTTCTCGCAATAAACATCCTTGCCCGCGTTGACCGCCGCGATGGCGATGAGCGCGTGCCAATGGTCGGGCGTGGCGATGACCACGGCGTCGATGTCCGGCCGCGCGAGCAGCTCGCGGAAGTCGTTGTAGGCGGCGCAACCCTTGTAAGTCCCCGCCGTCATCTCCTTGGCGTATTCCGTCTCGACGATCTGCTGCGCGCTCTCGCGGCGCGTCGTGTCCACATCGCAGACGGCAAGCACCTGCACGTCGTCGCGCGGGATGAAATTCTTCAGCAGGCCGCGGCCCTGCATCCCCTGGCCGATGAAGCCGAGCGCGATGCGGCCTGCGGGTTTCGTCTCCGCCGCCCAGAGGCGGGAAGGCAGAATGAACGGCGCGGCCCCGGCGAACGCGGCCAGCTTGACGAAATTCCGGCGGGTGAAAGAGCGGGATGAATTCATAATTTTGGATGCGGTGGTTGCGGGAAACAGACTATGCAACCGCCGCCGGAGTTACAGAAAAAACCGCGCCGCCATCAGCTCTTGCGGAAAATGCCCGTGGCGGAAGTCTCGAACCCGGCCGCCGCCGAGCCGTAGTCGTCCGCGACGGGCGAGATTTCGCCCGGCAAACGCCACGGCACTTCATAGACCTGCACCGCCTCGCGGATGCCCTTCACGTTCACCGGCGCGAGCGCGCTGCACGCGGCGGCCAGCGCCGGGTCGTCGCGCCGGATGGCGGCGAACGTGCCTTCGCCGATGAGAATCCGCCCGCGCCCGGACAGCGCCTCCAGCCGGCTCGCCAGATTCACCTCCCGCCCGAACGCGGTGTAATTCAAAATGTGCGCGTCCGAACCCATCAGCCCCACGACCGCCGGCCCGGTGTTGATGCCCGTGCCGAGCGTGAGGATGGGCAGCGGCGGCAACGGCGGCTCGCCGGCGGCGGCGCGCTGGATGTTTTCCAGTTCGCGATGCGTGTTCGCATCGGCGCGGCGGCGGTTCAGGGCGTCAATCGCCCGCTGCGCGGCGATGGCGGCGCGGACGCATTGGAGCGCGTGCTGCGGCATGACGGCGGGCGCGTTCCAGAACGCCATCACGCAGTCGCCGATGTATTTGTCCAGCGTGCCGCCATGCGCCTTGACTTGGTCGGCAACGAGCGCGAGGTAGGAATTCACCGTGTCGAGCGTCTCGCGCGCCTCGCGGTCGAACAGCGCCTCGGTCGCGGCGGCGGAAAGATTTTTCTCCCGCGCCAACTCCGCCGCCGCGTCGCGGCTGGCATCGGTGAAGGCGGTGAAGCCGCGGACGTCGGCGAAGAAGATGGTGATCTCCCGCCGCGCGCCGCCGAGAGAAATGTTTTCCGCTTCCAGCAATTCCTGCACGACTTCCGGCGCGACAATCTTGGAAAAGACGGCGCGAACGCGGCGTTTTTCCGCCTGCTCGAACACCGCCCGCCACGTCACGAGGCAGACGTGCTGCGCCAGCAGCGCGCCGGCGACGGGCAGGAAAACCGGCAACCAGAAGCGTTGCTGGACATAGCCGAGCGCCGCGATTCCGAGGTAGAGCGCGATGGCGGCCAGCACGGCGAACGCCGCCGCGACCGCGCGCAGCCGCAGCGTGAGCGCGGCGGAAAGCGCGCCGAGCGCGACGATGAGCAGCAGTTCCTGCGCGGGCGAAGCGCGGCGGATGAAGCGCCCGGCCAGAATCGAGTTAGCGACGTTCCAGTGCTTGCTCATCAGCACGGTGTCGTGTTCCAGCGGCGTGGCGCCGCGGTCGGTGAGGTCGTTGCCGGTGGCGGTGGAGCCGATGACGACGAGCTTGCCGCGCCAGCGGTTGACGAGGTCGTTGGTCGCGCCGCGTGTGCGGGCGCTGTCCTGCGCGAGGAGATTTTCAACCGGCTCGCACGCGAGGCGCGGGTCGGTCACCGGCAGTTGCCAGTCAATCTGGAAATAGCCGCCGCCGTCCACGGGGATGGTGCGGGTGACGCCGCCCGCGCCGCGCAGAATTATTTTGCCGCCCGGCAAATCCACTTCGGCTTTCGCCAGGTCGAGGCCGAGCTGGCGGGCGGCGAGGAGGATGCCCATGTGCCAGACGCGTTCCTCGGTGAAGGGTTTGGCGCGCGGCAGTTTCGCGGCGGCCGCGCCGCCGAAATCCACGGGGTCGAACGTGCCGTCGGCGGCGAGGGGGATTTTTATTTTTTCGCCGCGCGCGGTGGCGGCGGTGATCTGGCGCGGCTCGAGGTGGGCGTGGTCGAGGTCGAGTTCGTATTCGCGGGCGGCCTGCTCGATGATGGGATGCCAGTGGCGGTAGGGCGTGAAGGCGCGGGCGCGGCGCAGGACGCCGTCGGAATCGGGCCGCGCGGCGATGTCGGCGCAGGCGGCGGCGTGGTCGCGGAACAGCGGGGCCGGCAAAACGCCGCGGTCGGCGGCGATGAGCCAGGGGAGAAGAGGCGGGGGACTCATGCCGGAGCGGGGTTCAGGTCAGGGAACGGGCGCGAAGGCGCCTTGTGGATCCTGTCAGGGCGTTTGAGCTGCGGAAGTCATCCGTCCCTGACGGGTTGATCCTAAAAACCGTGATCAATTTCAACAGAAGGCCACAAAGGACAGAAAGAGAAGACTTTAGGAGGATTTCCGAGTTCATCCATTGGGTGAACCCATCGGCGGAGTTCGCGGAGAACGCGGCCGTAGATGTGGCGCGGCCAGTAGAGGCCGTAGCGGAATTTCAGCGGGCCGTCGGCGAGCGAGCCGTCCTTGAGCCGGGCGATGGAGTCGTCGCTGATGAAAACGAAGCCGAGGTTGGTGGCGGCGGCGGAAAATTGACCGGGGAAGCGGGCGGCGAGGCGGACGCGGGCATCGAAGGTGCGGGCTTCGAGCTGTTCGAGGGAATCAAACCGGAGCGCCTGCACGAGGCAGACGAGCGCGATGACCCCGGCGGCGATGAGGAGGGGGACGCGCTGGAGGGGTTTGGGCTTCACCGGCGGCAGCAAAACAAAAACCCCAGAGCAACTCAAGGCTGCTCTGGGGCGAAGGTCAAAGAGGAGCGCTTATTCAGGTGGCCGGTTGTCACCAAGCACCGGGGAAACAGTGATGACGGTGTGGTCTTCGGTGGTGTAGGTGACCGGAGTGATGGAGTCGTAGGGCGGCAGTTCGTCGCCGGTCGCGCCTTCGGGCAACTTGCGGGTGTTGCCGTTGGTGAGGTCGAGTTCCCAGCCGGCGTTCACGGTCTTGGTAATGAGATGGCCGCTGGCATCGTAAAAGGAAATCACCACGGAGCCAAAGTAGACAGTCAGGAGACCGTTGGCGGTCAGGTCGAAGAACGTGCCACGGATGCCGGCGACGCCGTTGGGGAGCTTGATTTCATAGCGGGAGGCGGCAGAGAGTTTTTTCACGTTGCCGAAGATGCGGCCAGCGCGAAGGTCGAGCTGGGTGTCGGTCACGGTGTCGGTGCCGGTCTGTTCCGAGGACAGCTTGTCCAGAGCGAGGACGGTGTTTTCGCGGAGGCGGATGATGTTCTGCTGAACGTCCGCGCTGGAACTGGTTGAGAACCGGCGGATGATGGGCGTGGTGGCCACGGCTTCGCTTTCCTCGCCGATGATGAGGTCCACCACCGATTCGGAGGCGGTCTGAATGACGGCGCCGGCCTTCAGGACATCGCCGACATGGAGCGGCTGCCAGACGTTGTTGCCGGCGGAATAGCGGGCCGCGCCTTTGATGTGCACGACCTTGGCGGTGTCAGCGTAAAGATTTGAAGCCACGCCCGCACAGACGAGGGCAAGGGCGAACCATTTCACGGCGGAGAACTTTTTCATAAAACTCAATACGGATGCTGGCGTAAATCTAGACCGCGACCGGCGGTTGTCAACCGGTTTTCCGGCGCTGGCCGGCGGAGAAAATCACGCCGCCGCCCGCAAAGCGCGGCTTGACAAAGCGCCGGTGAAATTTAGTCTGTGCGCCGGTCGGTGGCTATAGCTCAATGGTAGAGTCCAAGCTTGTGGAGCTTGTTGTTGCGGGTTCGAGTCCCGTTGGCCACCCCACCTTCCTTTTTGCGCGAACCGAAATTCCGCCAATTGATGGTTGACTTGGCGCGACCGTTTGCTAGGTTTTGCCCCCTTTGAAACAAGTTTGAAATGAAAACGCATTTGCCGAAAATCAACATCGACGAGCGCAAATGGCATGTGATTGATGCCAACGGCGCGGTTCTCGGGCGGTTGGCCGCCCAGGTAGCCAACATCCTGCGCGGGAAAAACAAACCCGTCTTCACCCCGCACATCGACGCCGGCGACTTCGTCGTCGTCATCAACGCCGAAAAAGTCCGCGTCACCGGCAAAAAGGAGACTGATAAGGAATTCATGTCCTACTCCGGCTGGAAAGGCGGCGAAAAATACAAGTCCGTCGCGCAAGTCCGCGCCAGCCAGCCCGAGAAGCTCATCACCCACGCCGTCAAAGGCATGATCCCCAAGAACCGCCTCGGCCGCGTGCTGCTCACCAAGCTCAAAGTTTACAAGGGCGACAAACATCCGCACAGCGCGCAGCAACCCACCGCGCAGGCTGCCGCGAAATAATTTCAACCAACACTTAACGTATGGCCGCACCTAAAATTCAAGAATACCTCGGCACCGGCCGGCGCAAGACCGCCGTCGCCCGCGTCCGCCTCGCCTCCGGCTCCGGCAAGATCACCGTGAACGGGCGCAAGTTTGAAACCTATTTCCCGCTGGAAATCCAGCGCGGCGTCGTCACCCAGCCGCTGACCGTCACCGGCACGGCGGACAAGCTCGACGTGAAAGTCAACGTGCAGGGCGGCGGCCCGAACGGCCAAGCCGGCGCGGTGCGCCACGGCATTTCCCGCGCGTTGCTGGAGTTCGACGTGAAGCTCCGCTCCGCGCTCAAAGCCGAGGGCTTCCTCACGCGCGATTCCCGCGCCAAGGAACGCAAGAAATACGGCCAGCCCGGCGCGCGCAAGCGCTTCCAATTCAGCAAGCGTTAATCGTCTGGAAAGTTTTCAAACCCCGCTGGCGCAGGCTGGCGGGGTTTTTTGTTTCCGAGAGGGACGGCGTGCCGCCGTCCCAAACCAGTTCCCGAAAAAACTTTGTTCCTTCGTTCCTTTGTTGTTCAATTTTGCCGGCAAATTATGAAAACAAAAAAAGTCGCCATCGTCGGCGCATCCGGCTACTCCGGCGAAGAACTCGTCAAGCTGCTGCTCCACCACCCGCACGCGGAACTGGTGGCCGTCACCTCGCGCGCCAACGCCGGGCAGACGCTGGCGCAAATCTTCCCCAAGTTCGCCAGCCACCCCAAATCCAAGACCCTCCGCTTCACCGACCCGAACGCCAAAGTGCTGGCCAAGCAGGCCGACATCGTCTTCCTCGCCCTGCCCCACGGCGTCGCCGCCGAATTCGCCGTGCCGCTGCTCGCCGCCGGCTGCACCGTCATTGATTTGAGCGCCGACTTCCGGCTGCGCAGCGCCGCGACCTACAAGGAATTCTACGCGCACGACCATCCCGCGCCGGAGCTGCTCGCCAAAGCCGTCTACGGCCTGCCGGAATTTTACCGGGACGAAATCAGGAAAACCCAACTCATCGCCTCGCCCGGCTGCTATCCCACTAGCATCCTGCTGCCGTTGATTCCGCTGCTGAAGGCCGGCCTCATCAAGCCCGACGGCATCATCGCCGACTCCATGAGCGGCGTCAGCGGCGCGGGGCGGAAGGCCGAGGTGGATTATCTTTTCTGCGAATGCAATGAAAGCGTCCGCGCCTACGGCGTGCCCAAACCCGGGCATCTCTCCGAGATCGGGGAACAACTCTCCCTCGCCGCCGGCACGAAGGTCGTCATCCAGTTCACGCCGCACCTGATTCCCGTGAACCGGGGCATCCTGACCACGCTCTACCTCGCGCCGACAAAACATTTCACCACCGCCGCCGAGGCGACCGCGCTTGCGGAAAAAATCTCCGCGTGCTACGCCAAGGCCTACGCCGCCGAGCCGTTCGTGCGGCTGCTCGGAGGCAAGGCGCTGCCCGACACCAAGAACGTCACCGGCACGAACGTCTGCGAAATCGCGTGGCGGCTCGACCCGCGCACCGGCCGGCTCATCGTCATCAGCGCCGAGGACAACCTCGTCAAAGGCGCCAGCGGCCAGGCCGTGCAAAGCCTGAACATCCATTGCGGCTGGCCGGAAACAGCGGGTTTGCTCTGACCGGGCGCGCGCGATGAAAGCCACTCCCAAAATCGGCACGACCGGCGAATTCACCTTCGTCGTCGCGGCGGAACACGCCATCACGTTCGCCACGGACGGCATGCCCGCCGTGTTGAGCACGCCGAACCTCATCGGCCTCATCGAGCGCACCGCGCGCGAATCCTTGCAGCCGTTCCTCGACGCGGACGAGCGCACCGTCGGCACGGAAATCGAATTGCGCCACCTCGCGCCCTCCCCGCTCGGCGCGCGGGTGACCATCATCACGCGCGTCATCCATGCGGAGGGCCGGGCGGTTTCGTTTTCGGTGGAGGCGCGGGACGAGCACGAGCTCCTTGCGCGCGGCGTCCACAAGCGCGGCGTCATCCGCACCGGCAGTTTCGCCAAGCGCGTGCACGGCAAAACCAAGTCATGAACGCGGCGCTCAACGATTTGCTGAAGCGGACTTCGCGCTCGTTTTACCTCACGCTGCGCGTGCTGCCCGCCGCCGTGCGCCCGCAAATCGGCCTCGCCTACCTGCTCGCCCGCACCACGGACACGGTGGCGGACACGGAGATTCTGCCGGTCGCGCAACGGCTCGACGCGCTGCAAAAACTGCGGGAGCGAATCCTCGGCACGTCCGCCGCGCCGCTGGATTTTGGCGCCCTCGCCCGCGCGCAAGGCTTGTCCGCCGAGCGCGCGCTGCTGGAGAACATTGAGGCCGCGCTCGCGGAACTCGACCAGGTTTCCGACAGCGACCGGCGGTTCATTCGCGCCGTGCTGGACACCATCACCGGCGGGCAGGACCTAGATTTGCTGCGCTTCGCCGGCGCGACGGAGAAGAACATCATCTCCCTCCGCACCGCCGCCGAGCTGGACGATTACACCTGGCGCGTGGCCGGTTGCGTGGGCGAGTTCTGGACAAAGATTTGCCGCGCGCACGTTTTCCCCGCCGCGAAACTGGACGACGCCACGCTCCTCGCCGACGGCATCCGCTTCGGCAAGGGGCTGCAGCTCGTGAACATTCTCCGCGACCTGCCCGCCGACCTGCGCAACGGTCGCTGCTATCTGCCCGGCGACGAGCTGGCGAAGCTCGGCCTCTCGCCGGCGGACTTGCTGAACCCGGCCAACGAGCCGAAGCTGCGCCCGCTCTACCACGACTGGCTTGACCGCGCCGAGGCGCACCTCGCGGCGGGGTGGGCTTACACGAACTCGTTGCCGTGGCGCTGCGCCCGCGTGCGGCTGGCCTGCGCGTGGCCTATCCTGATCGGCGCGGAAACCGTCGGGCGGTTGCGCGTGGCGAATGTTCTGGACGCGGACCGGCGCGTGAAGGTCAGCCGAAACAGGCTGAAATTGCTCATGTTTCGCTCGGTTTTGCTTTATCCGTTTCCCGGCGCGTGGCGGAAGTTGTTTTCGCCTGCGGACAAGCGGCTGTAGGCGGAAAGCTGTTGCGCGCCCCCCTTGTTTGCAGTAACAATTACCCCTATGCAGATTTCAAAGTGTTCCACGTTTTTGCTGGCCGCCGCCCTGCTTCTCGCCGGCCTTCGTCCGATGCTCGCCCAAACCGAAACGGAAGAAGAAGCCGCCCGCGCCGCCGCCCGCGAACAGTTGAACCGCAAGATGGCCGAGCTGGAAGCGCAATTGTCCGAGGCTGAAACGCCCAAACCCATCGCCGAGACCGACCCCGCCGCTGCGGAAGCCAAAAAACAAGCCGAAGCCCTAGCCAAGGCGGAAGCAGAAAAGAAAGCCAAAGCCGAAGCCGACACGCAGGCTGAAAAAGCGCGACTCGCCGCCGAAACCGCCGCCAAGGAAGCAGCCGCCAAACAGGCCGAAATCGCCCGCCAGAACGCCGAAACGCAGGCTCGAATCGAAGCCGAGAAAAAGGCAAATGTTGAACTTGAGGCCAAGCAGCAGGCCGAAGCCGCCCAAGCTGAAGCCACGCGCATCGCTGCGGAAAAAGCCACCAAGGAAGCAGCCGCCAAAAAAGCGGAAGCGGAAGCTGCCCGCAAGAAAGTTGAAGAACAGGCCCGCCTCGAGGCCGAAAAGAAAGCCAAGGCGGAAGCCGATGCCATGAAGCAGAGCGAAGCCGCCCAACTGCCAAGAAAACCGAGGCCGAGGCTGTTCGCAAAAAAGTCGAAGAACAAGCCCGCCTCGAAGCCGAAAAGAAAGCCAAGGCTGAGGCCGAAGCCAAGAAGCAAGCCGAAGCTGCCCGCATTGCCGCTGAAAAAGCCACGAAAGAAGCGGCTGCCGAGAAAGCTGAAGCCGAAGCAAAAAAACAGGCCAAAGAAGCCAAGATTGCCGCCGAGAAAAAAGCCAAAGCCGACGCCGAAGCCGCAAAACAAGCGCAGGAAAAAGCCCGCGCCGATGCGGAACTGAAAGCCCAACTCGAGGCCAAAGCCAGGAAGGAGGCCGAGGAAAAACGGATTGCCGCCGAAAAAGCCGCCAAGGCCGAAGCCGCCGCCCAAAAACAAGCCGAAGAAAAACGCCTCGCCGCCGAGAAGAAAGCGAAAGAAGAAGCCGCGAAAAAGTCCGCCGCGCAGGCTGCCCAACCGGTTTACACCCCCGTGCCAAAAGTTGATGACGCCCGCATCGCCCAAGCCCGCGAAGAAATGCGCCGCACCGTCACCGAGCTGCGCGCCCAGGACGCCCAAGCCGCCACGCCCCAAGCGCCGATAGCGACACCGAAAAAGCAGTCCCCACCGACGGTCAAACCCGCACCCGTTGCCCCGCCCCAGACTTCCGCCCCCGCAACGACCGTGAAACCCAAGACTGAAGTCGCCGCCAAGCCCGCTCCTCAACCGGCCAAGACCACGAACAAAGAAGCCGAAGAAAAAGCCCGCCTCGAAGCCGCCGCCCGCAAACAAGCCGAGGAAAAACGCCTTGAAGCCGCGCAAACCGCCAAGCAACCCGCGCCCAAGGCCAAAGTCGAAACCGTCAAAGCCGACAACAAGGCCGCCGCCGAGGCCGCCCACCAAAAAGCTAAAGAACAAGCCACGCGCGAAGTTGAACAACTGAACAAATCACAAGCTGAAGCCCTCAAACAAGCCCAAGTCAAGGCCAAGGCCGACATGGCCGCCAAGAAAGCGGAAGCGGAAGCCGCCCACCAAAAGGCTATCGACCACGCCCGGCACGAAGCCGAGCAACAGGTCAAAGCACAAGCTGAAGCCCGGAAACAAGTCGTGACCGAAGCCAGCAAGCAAGCCGAAGCAAAACGCCTCGCTGCCGACCAGAAAGCCCGCGAAGCCGCAGCCCGCAAACAGGCCGAGGAACAGGCCATGAAGGCCGCCGCCGCCAAGAAAGCATTCCCCGCCCTCTCCGCCGCCGCGCTCATGGACGCCCCGCCCGCCGCCGTCTCCGCTGCCAAGCAGCAAAAGCTGAACGACCTGCTCGCCCGCTACAAGGCCGACAAGCTCACGCCCGAGCAATACCACGAGGAGCGCGCCAAGGTTCTTGCCGAGCCTTGACCGGCCATTTACTCTCTGCCCGCCGGACAGCCTCCGGCGGGTTTTTTATTTGCCATGCACAACTTTCATTACGTCGGAAAAAAACTATTTTGCGAAAACGTCGCCGTGGAAACCCTCGCCCGTAAACACGGCACGCCGCTCTACGTCTATTCCCAGCGCACGCTGACCGACCACTTCCAAAAGCTCGACCACGCCATGGCGCCGGTGGATCACCTCGTCTGCTTCGCCGTCAAATCCAACTCCAACCTCGCCGTCCTGCGCACGCTCGCCAATCTCGGCAGCGGCTTCGACATCGTCAGCGGCGGCGAACTCCAGCGCGTCATCGCGGCGGGCGGCGACGCCCGCAAGTGCGTGTTCGCCGGCGTTGGCAAGGCGGAGGCGGAGATTGGATTCGCGCTGCGCTGCGGCGGGTATTCCTTCAACGTGGAGAGCGGGGCGGAATTGCAGCGCATCAACCAGGTCGCCGCCCGGCTGAAAAAAATCGCGCCCGTGGCCCTGCGCGTGAATCCAAACGTGGACGCCCACACGCACGCCAAAATCACGACCGGCACCTACGAAAACAAATTCGGCATCGCCTTTGAGCAGGTCGAGGGCGTGTATGCCCGCGCCGCCAAGCTGAAAAACCTGCGGCTGCGCGGCGTGCAGATGCAC
>JAPLTZ010000254.1 GCA_026397895.1 Verrucomicrobiota bacterium
CGAGTCGTTGCGCCACGACAGCCGCCACGGAGGCTCACACACTTTCATCACGCACGAATTCATCGAAGCCCTCACCCAAAACCGCCGCCCCGTAGTGGACATTTATGAGGCGCTGGCCTTCACCGTGCCGGGCATCGTCGCGCATCAATCGGCGTTGAAAAGCGGAGAACTGCTGAAAATTCCTACAATCGCATGAGCATTGAAATCAACCTCACCGGCAAAGTCGCGCTCATCACTGGCGCGTCGCAAGGCATCGGCGCGCAGATGGCGCGCACCTTTCATCGCGCGGGCGCAACCGTCGCCCTCAACCACCCCGATCTCGGCACGACCCGCGCCGACGCCGAAAAACTCGCCGCCGAATTGAATGCGCTCCGCCAACAAAGCGCCCACGTCGTCGCGACAGACGTAGCAAACACGGAATCCGTGCAAACCATGATGGCGGAATTGAAGCAGCGCTGCGGCGGCATCGATTTCCTCATCAACAACGCCGCCATCCTCCGCGACCGCACCGTCGCCAAGATGTCGCTCGACGAATGGAAGGCCGTCCTCGACGTGAACCTCTCCGGCGTTTTCCACTGCTGCAAATTCGGCCTCGAGGTCATGCGGGACGGCGGCGCGATTGTCAGCATGGGCAGTATCGCCGCCATCCAGGGCTTCTACGGCCAGGCGAATTACGCCGCCACCAAATCCGGCGTGCAGGCGCTGATGCGTGTCATCAGCCGCGAAGCCGCCCGCCGCGGCATCCGCGCCAACTCAATTGCCCCCGGCGTGATCGAAACCTCCATGGCCGCGACGATTCCCGAAAACGTCCGCGCCGAGATGATGAAAAACATCCCCCTCGCCCGCTTCGGCGCGACCGAAGACGTCGCGAACGTCGCGCTCTTCCTCTGCTCGCCGCTCGCCGCCTATGTGACGGGCCAGACCCTCGAAGTCAACGGAGGCTGGCGCGGATGAGAGGCGCAGCCCGCATCGTCACCGCCGCCGAGGCTGTCGCTGCGATTCCCAGCGGCGCGACGCTCGCCATCGGCGGCTTTGTCGGCGCAGGCCACGCCGAGGCGCGGCGACCGCGCGGAACGCGGCTTGAACCACCTCGCGCACCTCGGCCTCGTGAAGCGCGTCGTGGGCGGACATTGGAATCTCGCGCCCAAGCTCGGCAAGCTCGCGCTCGCCAACCAGATCGAGGCCTACAATTTCCCGCAAGGCGTCCTCTGCGTGCTGCTCCGCGAAATCGCCGCTAAACGTTCCGGTGTCATCACCAAGGTCGGCCTGAACACGTTCATTGACCCGCAGAACGGTGGAGGCCGCCTGAACGCACGCACCACCGAGCCGCTCGTCGAACGCCTCACGCTCGACGGCGAGCCGTGGCTGCGCTACCGCAGTTTCCCCGTCCACGTCGGATTCATTCGTGCCACGAGTGCCGACCGGCGCGGCAATCTTTCGATGGAGCGCGAAGGCATCATCGGCGAAGTGCTGACCATCGCGCAGGCCGCGAAAAACCACGGCGGCATCGTCATTGCCCAGGTCGAGCGCATCGTGGAGCGCATCGCCGATCCGAAAGCCGTTCGCGTGCCCGGCGTGCTGGTGGATTTCATTGTCGTCGCCGAACCCGCGCAGCACGCGCAGACGTTTGGCGAACAATTTAACGAAGCCTACGTCACCGCCGCCAACGGCCACGGCTCGCTCGCGCCGATGGAATTTTCCGAGCGCAAAATCATCGGTCGCCGCGCCCTCATGGAAATCCGCCGCGACGAAATCGTGAACCTCGGCATAGGCTTGCCCGAAGCCGTCGCCGCCGTCGCCGCCGAGACCGGTCGGCTGGAGGAATTCACGCTCACCGTCGAAAGCGGCCCGATCGGCGGCGTGCCCGCGTCCGGCTTGAGTTTCGGGTGCAGCAGCTACCCCGAAGCTGTCGTCGAGCAGCCGGCGCAATTTGATTTTTACGACGGCGGCGGCATTGACATCGCCGTGCTCGGTGCGGTGGAGATTGACGCCGAGGGCAGTGTGAACGTCAGCTCGTTCGCGGGCCGCTTCGCCGGCGTCGGCGGGTTCGTCAATATCGCGCAGAACGCCAAGCGCCTCGTGTTCTGCTGCACGACCTCGAAGTGGCCACCGAGAACGGCCAGCTCCGCATCGTGCGCGAGGGTCAGCACGCGAAGTTTGTCGAGCGTGTGCAGCAAGTCTGCTTTCACGGCCCGACCGCGCTCGCTAACGGCCAGCAAGTGCTCTACGTCACCGAGCGCGCCGTGTTTGAACTGACGCGCGATGGCCTCGTGCTGCGTGAAGTTGCGCCGGGCATTGATGTGGCGAAACAGATTTTGCCGCTGATGAAATTCGCGCCCGTCCTCAATTCTCCGCGAGCGATGGCCGCCAGTTGTTTTCAACCAACCTGAATTTTAACCACGAATGAACGCGAATGAACACGAACTGTCGGCGCGTGACGCATTGTCATCGGAGCGCGGCATTCATGCCGCTTCAGCATCCCAAGCAAGGTGGATGGTGAAGCGGGCTGAAGCCCGCGCTCCGCAGGCGGATTCCGTCTTCGTGTCCATTCGTGGTTCAACTGTTTTATGAAATACACCCAGCCCATTTATCTCGTCGCCGCGCGGCGCTCGGCCATTGGCCGCTTCGGCGGCGGACTGAAATCGCTCGCACCGGCCGACCTCGCGCTGCCGGTTGCCGAAGCCATCGTGCCCGCCGCGCTCAAACCGGCGATCAATCAAGTCATCCTCGGCCAGGTAATTCAAGCCGCCAGCGGCATGAACGTCGCGCGGCAACTTGGCCTGCGGCTCGGCGTGCCGCAGGCTTCGCCAGCATTCACCGTTAACATGGCGTGTGCGTCTGGCCTGAAGGCAATTGCGCTCGCGGCAGACGCCATAGCGGCGGGTGAAGCCTCACTTGTGCTTGCCGGTGGCGTGGAATCCATGAGCCGCGCGCCGTATTACGCGCTGGATTTGCGCTGGGGCAAGAAACTCGGCGACAGCGCGCTCACCGACGCTATCTTCACCGACGGCCTCACTGACCCCGTGCTGAAACTTGGCATGGGCGAAACCGCCGAACGCATCGCCGACCTGCTGAAAATCAGCCGCGAAGAGCAAGATCAGTTTGCGCTCACCAGCCATCACCGCGCCTCTGCCGCTCGCGCCGCGTTCCAGCGCGAAATCGTTTCCATCAAGACGCGCGAAGGCGACATCGCAAATGACGAGCATCCGCGTTCCGACACGACGCTGGAAAAACTCACCCAACTTAAGCCATCCTTTCGTCCCACCGGCACGGTCACCGCCGGCAACGCCTCCGGCATCAACGACGGCGCGGCACTCGTCCTCGTCGCCAGCGAAGCGGCGGCCAAGCAGCACGCGCTCCAACCACGCGCCCGCATCGTGGCCGCAACCGCCGTCGGCTGCGACCCGGCGACAATGGGCCTCGGCCCGGTCGGCGCAATCCGCAAGTTGTGCGAGGAAACCGGCTGGAAGCTCGGCGACGTGGACGCGATTGAAATCAACGAAGCCTTCGCCGCGCAGACGCTCGGCTGCGCCAGGCAGTTGAATCTCGACCTGACAAAGCTCAACCAGCGCGGCGGCGGCGTGGCGCTCGGCCATCCGATTGGTTGCAGCGGCGCGCGGGTGCTCGTCACGTTGCTGCATCTGATGGAAGACAAGAATTACAAGCGCGGCATCGCCTCGCTCTGCGTCGGCGGCGGGATGGGCATCGCAATGGCGATTGAGAAGACCTCCGCAGCCGCCTGAGGCGCGTCAACCCCTGGATTCTGGATGTGGAGGCGCGGCATGGGTGCTCGCTGCGGCGCGGCCATGCGCGTGTTGTAATTCGTTACCGGCAATGCGGCACAAACTGCGCCGCGACTTCCGTACCAACGCCGGCGCATCACTTGTGCGGCGCGGCAGACAGCAGGCGAATCTGGCCCATCACGCTGGCCGACGGACACGAACACATCATACACGCCCGGCTTGGTGGGCGGCGTGTGCGTGCGGACGTGAGCGGGATCGCCGCCGGCGGAAATGACGGCGATCTCGTAATCCTTGGTCGGCGGTGTGTCGTGATGGTCAACGTGGGTAAAGGCGACCGTGAATTGCGACGCCAGTTTTTGCGCCACCGGCTTCTCTGGCGGACCGGGCGGGAGCTGGCGGAAATCAAAATTCTCATCCACCTGCACGGAGACAATGCCCCCCTTCTCGTCCTTCAGCGTCAGCGCCCAGAAGCCGCCGCTGTAGCACGGTGCGACTCCGGCGTTGGTCCAGGTGGCTTCCACGGCGAACGGCTCGCCCAGCCGCGCTTGGGCGGGCCAGCGGATTTCCTTGAGCTGAAACCGATAGCCGAGCCGTCGGTTGATGCGCGCGATGGCCTCGCGGTTTTCCGCCAGCAATTCACGCGGCCACCAGTGGATGGACATGTAGCTGGCGTGGTAATCCTCCACGGATTTCAGAAGCAGGTCGCCGCTCCAGGCGTTTTTCCGTTTTGACAGTCCGTAATGTTCGTGTTCGAGAATGACAGGCAGCGTGGGCCAGAATGCCTGCGCCATCCCGGCGTGAAACCATGAGCGCGGCGGCGGCTGGACGAGGATGCTGTCGTCGCGCAGCGTCACGCCCCTGGACAACGCGTAGTCGGTTATCGGAAAATGTTTGCCGCGTTTGTCGTGGCCCGCGAAGTCGTCGCTGATGCAGAGCCGGGTGCGCGGAAACAGTTTCACATGCAGGTCAATGTGATGTTTGGCGACTTCCAAGGTTTTTTCCCGGGAAAGCCGGCTGCTGAAAACAGTGTGACCTTCGCCCCACATGCCGAACGAGCCGACGTCGAGAAAGGCAACGTTCGGATTGCCATCGTAGCGCTTGGCGAAGGCGGCGAGAAACTTCTCCAGCTTTTCGAGGAAAATCGGGTCGAGGTAATCCGGCTCAAAAAGCTGTCCGCCCGGCGTCGGACCTTTGTCCGTTTCAAAATCAACGCCCTTTGCGCCAGCTTCCCGCACCCACTTCGGCGTGCCGTAGCGCAACCAGCTTTCACAGCAGCTCACGCGCATGGCGATTTTCTTGCCCTTGGAAATCCAGCGTTGCGCCGGCGTGTCGAAGAGTGACCAGTTGTATTCGCCCTCCTTGGGTTCGAGGAACGACCACGGCACGCGCAGAAACACGGTGGAAAGCCCCGGCCACTCGTCGAGCGTGTCGGACGGTTCGAGCTTCGAGCCGTAATTCTCGATGAGGTTGGAATAGAAATGGAAGACCCAGCCCATGCCGGGATTGACGAGAGCTTCGCCGGTGTCCGCAGGACGAACGACGACATTGGTGGGTTCAGCGGCGATGCCGTTGAGACACGTTGCGAAAAGAACAAGAATGAAGCGAAGTGATTTCATGGACATCATTTGAATCGTTATCAGAAACAAGATGGAGTGCGGCTAGTTCTTTGGTTGTGTTGTGGCGGGAATGTTAGTGACTTGTTTCGGCGTCAAGCGTGCCGAATCGGCCATCACGCCTTTCAGCCATGTATCAAGCGCGGCTATGAGCCGGGCTTGCTGGTTGGCATCGGTCAATGGCATCGCAGGGTCTTCAAACGGATTCGCAGTGAAGTTCACAAACAAATGCTCCGGTAGTTGTCGGCTGTTTTCCGCCGGGCCGTTGCGGTTTTCCTTGAAATTGCCGAGGCGGACTGCGACACGATTACGCCAATGCCAAAACAGCGCGTCATGCGCCTCACCGGAAGTCCTGCCAGTGAGCAGTGGCAGCAAATTCTTCCCCTCGTGAATCGCGGCGATGTTCGTCCGCCCCGCCGCCGCAAGGGAAGTGGGCAACACGTCGAGCGTGCTGACCATCGGCGTGAACGTCTGTCCGGCGGGAATCCGCCCCGGCCATGACACCAGAAACGGCACGCGAATGCCTCCTTCCCAAGTGTCACCCTTGTGACCGCGAAACGGATCGTTGCGCGAAGCATTATGGTGGGTTGGCGCGCCGTTATCGCTGATGAACCAGATGAGCGTGCGGTCGCGCTGTCCGGTGGCATCCAGCACGCTCAAAACCTTGCCCACGCCACGGTCAAGGCCGGTCATCACGGCGGCGAATTGACGACGCAGCGGGTTTTTGATGTCCGCGTGGGCCGCGAGGTCGCTTTCGAGAGGAGTCAGCGGCGTGTGCGGCGCGTTGTAGGACAGGAACAGAAACCACGGACGCTGGCGGTTGGTCCGGATGAAATCGCCGGCACGCTCTGAAAAATAGTCGGTGAGATAGGTGTCCTGCGGCAGGTCTTTCAGGGGTCGCGGCGAGACATCGGGGGCGGTCTTTTCAGCGAGCCAGAATGGCCGGGCGCGCTCGGTCATCCATTTTCGGCCCTCCACCGAATACGGCTGGTAATGGGCCATCCCGTCATTATGAAGCACGCACAAATCAAAGCCCCGTTCCCACGGCGCGCTGTTTGGTAGGAATTCCCAGTCCGGCCCATTGTGCGCCCGGTCGCCGATGTGCCACTTGCCAAAGATTGCCGTGGCATAGCCGATGGACTTCATTTGCTCGGGCAGCAGTTCAACAACGCTTCGCGGCGGCAGTCCACGATGCTTCTCATTGTCAAAAAATCCGAAGCGCGATTGGCTCATGCTCGTCATCATCCCCGCGCGTGACGGCGAACATTGCGGCGCGGTGACGTAGCCGGTCGTGCAACGTGCGCCCGACGCAGCCAGCCGGTCAATCTGCGGCGTGCGCAAATCCGTCGCGCCCTGACAGCCCAAGTCGTGATAGCCGAGATCGTCCACGACAATAAACAACACATTGGGCAAAGCAGCGCGATCAGATGCGGAGGCAGGCCGTGCCGCCGCAAACAACAGCACACAACCCGACAACAGCAATGTGGCAATGCAGTTCACCAGAAGATCATATTTAGAATCAGACAGCCCACGAGCAGCAGCGCCCCAAGCACTGCCGGTCGAAGCAATAAACTTCCGCCATCATTCTTCTGCTTGGGGGTGAGTGAATAAACCAACCCCGCAAGTTCCGCGTCGGTCTTCAAGCGCCGGGTGGTCAGCGAGATTCCCAACGTCGCCACGAACGCGGCCAGCAGCCAGCCGCCTTTGAACAGCGTGACCGCAGCCAGCGGGATGGTCAGGCCGTGATGAATCGCCGCCGCCGCCGTTCCCGCCAGCAGGCCGTAAAACGCGCCGTGGCCAGTGGTGCGTTTCCAGAACATGCCCAGCAAAAACGTCGCGAACAACGGCGCGTTCACGAACGCGAACACCAGTTGCAGAATGTCCATGATGTTGTTGAATTTCGTCGCGGCGTAGGCGGCGGCGATGCTCAACAGAATCCCGCCCACCGTCGCGAGATGGCCGACGCGCAAGTAGTGGGCGTCGGATTGGCCGGGCCGGATGTAGCTCTGATAGATGTCATAAGTCCAGACGGTGTTGAACGCCGTCACGTTGCCCGCCATGCCGGACATGAAGGACGCCAGCAACGCCGTCATCGCCAGCCCCATCACGCCGGGCGTGAGATATTTCGCCATCATGGACGGGATGGCCATGTTGTAATCCAGACTGCCGTCCGCCGCACGCGGCAGCAACCCGTCCGGCAGCCCCGCGTGCAATGCGATGGCGATCATGCCCGGCAAAATCAGGATGAACGGGAAAATCATCTTCGGCACGGCGGCGATCAGCGGTGTGCGCCGCGCCGCGCCCATCGAGTTCGCCGCCATCGCGCGCTGCACCACGAGGAAATCCGTGCACCAGTAGCCGAACGCCAGCACCCACCCGAGGCCCATCGCCATGCCGACCCATTCCACGCCCATCGGGTTCGCGGTCGCGTCCTTGAGCGGATGCCACAGTCGCACCATCGTGTCCGATGCGTAGCCCTGCTCTGTTGCGATGCCCGCGAGCCGCTCCTTCAATCCGCTCCAGCCGTGAACATCCCGCAGCCCGATGAACGCCAGCGGCAGAAAGCCGAACACGATGAGGAAAAATTGCAGCACCTCGTTGTAGATCGCCGAGGTCAGCCCGCCGAGGAAAATGTAAACCAGCACCACGCCGGCGGCGGCGAGGATGCTCCAGTTGAAATCCCAGCCGAGCAACACCTTCAGCAGCGCCGCCATCGCGAACATCGAGATGCCCGACGACAGGATCGTCATCGCCGCGAAGCTGAAGGCGTTGAACGCGCGCGTCTTTTCATCGAAGCGCAGCCGCAGGTATTCTGGCACGGAACGCGCCTTCGAGCCGTAGTAGAACGGCATCATGAACACGCCCACGAACACCATCGCCGTCACGGCGGGCAGCCAGTAGAAATGGCACGTCAGCATCCCGTATTTCGCGCCGCACGCCGCCATGCCGATGACTTCCTGCGCGCCGAGGTTGGCCGAGAGAAACGCCAGCCCGCAAACCCACGCCGGCAACCCGCGACCCGACAAAAGGAAATCGCCGCTCGTCCGCATGAAGCGTTTGAGCGCCACGCCGATACCGAGGACGAAGACGAAATAGATTATCAGGATGAGATAATCCACCCATTGCAGATTGATGCGCAGCATGATGTTTATTGGTCCTTGATGGCTTCGATGAACGCCTCGACGTTCGCCCACGGCACGTCCGGCTCAAGCGTGTGCGTCGGTGCGAGGAACAGCCCGCCGCCCTTCCCGACGGTGGCGATGAGTTCGCGCACGGTGCGCTTCACCTCCGCCGGCGTGCCGAACGGCATCGTCGTCTGCGTGCCGATGCAGCCCCAGAACGCCAGCTTGTCGCCGTAACGCTCCTTCATCAGCACCGGATTCATGCACTCCGGCTGGACGGGATTCAACACCTCAACGCCAATCTCAATCAGGTCGGGCAAAATCGTCTCCATGTTGCCGTCGCCGTGGTAGAAGATGAGCGTTTCAGGCCGCGCATCCTTCGAGGCGCGAATGACGCGGGCGAGGCGGGGCTTGATTTCTTTGCGCCAGAGTTCCGGGCTGATCATCATGTTGAGCTGCGTCGCCACGTCGTCGCCGAGCATGAGCAAGTCCACGCCCGCCTCGGCGTAACGCCGCGCCATGCCCACGCGCATCTCGGTGAGAATGTCGAGCAGCGCGAACGCGATGTCCTCGCCCGCCGCGAGGTCCATCATGAAGTCTTCCATGCCGCGCAGATACCAGGCGACCTCGAAAATCGTCATCTCCATGAACGCCGCGCATACGA
This sequence comes from Verrucomicrobiota bacterium, assembly GCA_026397895.1. Classification (GTDB taxonomy): domain Bacteria; phylum Verrucomicrobiota; class Verrucomicrobiia; order Limisphaerales; family JAFMIX01; genus JAFMIX01. The sequence goes on from JAPLTZ010000254.1 coordinate 9,143, forward strand.
GGTCGCGGCTCTTGACCGCCGCCACGCTGGCCGCCGCGCCTTCCCAGCGGTAGTCCGCGAGGAAATCCGGCCACGGATAATCCCGCACCTGTTGCGCGTCGGTGAACTTCACCATCGGATGCAGCATCTCCTGAAAATGCGCCGTTGCGCCGGGCGCGCCCATCACGCCCCATTCGGGATTCCAGTCCAGCGGCCGCGTGCCGGGCGGGAGCGAATCGAAGAACCTGGTGAAGTCCGTCTTCAGCCGCGTCGGGTGCGGCTCGAAAATGCGGACGGGAAAATTGTAATGCTCCTGGTAGTCCTCGCGCCCGGTCCGGCGCTTGAATTCCTCCAGCAACGCGGGCGAGAAAACAAAGTCGAATCCGACGCGCTCCGGCTGCTGCCGCCGCAGCGCGCGGAGAATGTTTTCACGATTGGTCATTTCAGCAGGCCTTTCCCCGCTTGCCGGCGACGCCGTGGCCAACGGGATTTTCCCCGATCCAGCGCTCATCGCACGGCTCGCTGGCAAGTTGATAGCGCGCGTCGCTCGAAAGCCGGATGCGGTCGGTGTGATTGTCCAGACTCGCGTGGACGAGGCCCATGCCGAAGCACAGCACGTCGCCCGCCTTGAAGTCCGTGGTGAGCCAGCGCCCGCCGAGTTTTTCGCAGAGACTGACGGGATTGCTCGAAAGCCGCCCGTCCCAATCCTGCCAGGTCTTCGCGCCGGATTCGATTTCGCCCGCGTCGGGATAGTTGGTGCAATACGCGTCCACGTCCTTGGTGAGGTAGGAGCGCAGTTTGTCCTGCTGCCGGTGCGAGCCTTCCAGCACCATCAGTCCGCCAAGCGAAATCGGCACGTCGCCAATCGGCGTCCACGAGGTGAACAGGTTGAACGTGCCGCGCCCCATGTAAACGATGTCGCAGTGCGGATACGTTCCGTGACCCGGCCCGACGGCGCGAAACCAGGTGAAGTCGAAATGCCGCACCGGCCCGCCCAGCAATCGCCGGTAATGTTCCATCATCGCGCCGGTGAAAAGCAGGCGGTGCAGCAGCGGATTGTTTGCGGCGAGATCGTGGGACGACTTGAGATTGCCGGAGGGCGCGTAGCCGGCGTCGAGCTTCGGCTGGCTGGGGTCAAGCGCGCCCAGTTCCGCAAGCCGGTCAGTGACGTGACGGCGCACGTCCATGACTTCC
>JAPLTZ010000101.1 GCA_026397895.1 Verrucomicrobiota bacterium
TCGCACGTGCTCGTGCCGCCGGCCATCGAGGCCTTGATGTCCTCGCCGAACTGCCGCGTGCAAGGCTTCCTCGCCGCCGGCCACGTCTGCGCCATCATGGGCTACGAGGAATACCCGCCGCTCGCCGCGAAATACCGCGTGCCCATCGTCGTCACCGGCTTCGAGCCGTTGGATATTTTGCAGGGCATCCTGATGTGCGTGCAGCAGCTCGAATCCGGCCGCCACGAAGTCGAGAACCAATACGCCCGCGCCGTCCGCAAGCAAGGCAACCAGCCCGCGCAACATCTCGTCCGCGAAATCTTCCAAGTCGTCCCGCGCAAGTGGCGTGGCATCGGCGAAATCCCCGCAAGCGGCCTCGGCTTGAGCGCGGCCTACGCGGCCTACGATGCGGAACTGAAATTCGGCGTCGCCGACCGCCAGGTGGACGAACCCGCCGATTGCCTGAGCGGCCTCGTCCTGCAAGGCCAGATCAAGCCGCACGAATGCCCCGCGTTCGGCCAACGCTGCACGCCGGAACATCCGCTCGGCGCGACGATGGTCTCCAGCGAAGGCGCGTGCGCGGCTTACTACCGGTATCGACGCCAAACAGCGTGAGCGATATGATGCGCAAATGAATCGCTTAACTGCCATTGCGTTGATAATGGGTAGCTGCCTGTTTTTCGGTTGCAGCCCATCAACCCGGAAGCTCATCAACGAATATTCATTGGAGCGGTTTAACGAAAACGAACAGTATTATGTGGTAACCCCCGACGATGAACCCGGTGGCGGTGTATTTGATGGCACTATTCACGAGATTGGTTGGAATCAAGATTGGATTTTGGCTCTGGTAACGCGGTTGTCTCATGGTGATAAAAGTGGCTGGTATGCACTTAACTTGAAAACAAAGCAGATTGTTGGACCGATTGAGGACTCGGAGATGAAAACAAACTCCGCATATTCAAAGATTCAATGTCATGATTCCGCAGCAGTATTTTCGGGTCGAACTGCAACCGACGTTCACAAATAAGAACATGACCCCGCCCGATTTCACCGCCGCCTGCCCGATTCCATTCGCGCAATACCCGCACGTCCTCATGGCGCACGGCGGCGGCGGCAAGCTGATGCACCAGTTGCTGGAAAAAGTTTTCGGCGCGGCGTTCAGCAACCCCATCCTCGACGCGCGCCACGACTCGGCGCAATTCACCGTCCCGCCCGGCCGGCTCGCGATGACCACCGATTCCTACGTCGTGCGCCCGCTGTTCTTCCCCGGCGGCGACATCGGCTCGATGGCCATCCACGGCACAGTGAACGACCTCGCCATGAGCGGCGCTCGCCCGCTCTACCTGAGGCTTCATCATCGAGGAAGGCCGGCCGATGGAAACCCTCTGGCGCATCGTCTGCTCCATGCGCGACGCCGCCAAAGCCTGCGGCGTGCAAATCGTCACCGGCGACACGAAGGTCGTGGACAAAGGCAAAGGCGACGGCGTCTTCATCAACACCACCGGCATCGGCGTCATCGAAACGCCGCTCGTCATCACGCCCCGCAGCGTCCGCCCCGGCGACGCCATCCTCGTCAACGGCGACCTTGGTCGCCACGGCATGGCCATCATGGCCGTGCGCGAGGGCCTGCAATTCGAGAGCCAGATCGAAAGCGATTCCGCGCCCGTCCACGAAGTCGTGCTCGCGCTGCTGCAGGCGGGGATTGAAATCCATTGCCTGCGCGACCTCACGCGCGGTGGCCTCACCAGCGCGTTGAATGAAATCTCCGAAGCCGCCGGCGTGACGATGGTCGTCGAGGAAAAGCGCGTGCCCGTGCGCGAAGACGTCCACGCCGCCTGCGAGATTCTCGGCCTCGACGTTTTTCAAGTCGCCAACGAAGGCCGCTTCGCCGCGTTCATCCCGGAGCGCGACGCCGAGCGCGCGCTGGCCGTCATGCGCGAGCTACCGAACGGCAAAGGCTCGACCGCCATCGGCCAGGTGACGGACGAAAAGCCTGCGCGGGTGTTGCTGCAAGGCGCGATCGGCGCGCGGCGCATCCTCGACATGGCCAGCGGCGAGCAGTTGCCGCGCATCTGCTGAACAAAATTCCACAATCGGTAGGGATGGCGCGCTGCGGCGTCCCTGCCAAGCCAAACTCCCGTCAACGCCATAATTCCGGCGTTTCACAGATACTTCGCGAGAATCGGCTTGAGCGCGGCGATGGTTTTCCGGGGCCAGACTTTGCGGTCGGTCATGATGGCGTTGGCGAGCGCGGAGTGGCAGGGCCAGTTCGGTTCGCGCGGGATCTGCGGGAGCATCCGGGCGATGACGGCTTTGGCGGTGGCGGCGTTTTGCGTGACGTTGGCCACGACCATTTCCACGGTGACGTGCGCCTCGTCCACTTTCCAGCAGTCGTAGTCGGTGATCATGGCCATGGTGGCGTAGGCGATCTCGGCTTCGCGGGCGCACTTGGCCTCGCCGAGGTTGGTCATGCCGATGACGTCGCGGCCGAGCTTGTGGTTGGTGAGGGATTCGGCGCGGGTGCTGAAATGCGGGCCTTCCATGTTCACGTAGGTGCCGCCGTCGTGGACGCGGACCTTGAGCGCGCGCGCGGATTTCAGGAGCAATTGCCGCAGTTCTTCCGCAATCGGGTCGGCGAAGGCGATGTGGCCCACGATGCCGCGCCCGAAGAAGGTGTGTTCAAAGTCGCGTTTGGTGCGGTCGTAGAATTGGTCCACGAGGACGATGTCGCAGGGCTTGTATTGTTTCTGGAGCGAGCCGACGGCGCTGACGCTGATGATCCACGCGACGCCGAGTTTCTTCATGGCCCAGATGTTGGCGCGGTGGTTGAGTTCGCTGGGCATGATGCGATGGCCGCGGGCGTGGCGCGGGAGGAAGACGACTTCGCGGCCGGCGAGCGTGCCGGTGAGGAGTTCGTCGGAGGGATCGCCGAAGGGCGTTTTGATCTTCACCCATTTCTGGTTGGTGAAGCCTTCGATGTTGTAAAGCCCGCTGCCGCCGATGATGCCGATGCGATGGTTTGACATGGCGGGGAATAAACCACGAATGGACGCGAATGGACACGAAATTTTTCAGACAGGATTCACAGGATTATCCAGGATTGAATCCTGTGAATCCGGTTAATCCTGTCTGTTGTCCGGCAGAATGATTTGGCGCAACGCGGTGGCGAGTTCGGGAAACTGGAATTGAAAACCGGACGATTTTTTGCTTTTCAGGCCCGCATTTGCCGCACGCTAACCGGGGTTTGCCTTCCGGCTAATTAACCGCTTTACAAAAATTACTGGACGGGTCTGTAATCAAATTGTCCCGGCGATAAAGTTTTTCGGCGCGCGAATAATTGTTGTCCGGATGCGTCGGTTTCAACCAGAAGATGACCATATGAAAACTTACAATGCTTCCAAAGTCGTTCGTTTCTCCACCGGTTCAACTGTGGCAGTTCTGGCCGGCCTGCTCTGGCTGGTTGCGGCGGACGTGCGCGGGGACAGTTTCTTCCGCACGAACACGCTGCCGCCGGGCGGGCAATACCGGACTTCGCCCGGCTCGGCCACGACCTACCCGAACGGCGTGATCATCGTCAACCTCGTCGAGAGTCAGTTCACGTCAACCTACGTTCCGCCGGCGCTGGGCAGCAATCAATTCCAGAGTTTTTCGGCGGCGCTGAATTTCATGGTGTCCTTGAACGGCGGCAGCACTTACGCCTGTGTTTCGGCGACGGCGAGCGTGGTGGTGCGGGTGACTCACTCGTCGGACGCTGGCGGGACGCAGTTTTTTGACACGGAAATGCTCTCCCTGAATATTTCGGGCGGCGGGCTGCCGCCGGGGGTGATGTTGCGCGAGAGTCCGACCCTGGTATCCCCCGGACAGACGACCATCCGCAGCGTTCCCGACGGCTACATGATCAGCAGCTTTTTCGATGTGTTCACCGAATTGAGTCTGGACGGCGGGGCGACCTGGACGCCCGCCGGTTCGGCCATGGCCCTCGACCTAGCCGGCAACGTGGTCAACTCCGTTCCTTCCGCGAACATGCCGTCCGCCGGCGGTCAGTATCGCAACAATCAAAACGCGCCGTGTTCGCCGCTGACGTTCGGGGGCGGCAGGCAGATTCGCAATATCCGTGAATACAATTTCTCCACGAGCTATGCGCCGCCGGCGCTCGGCGCGACGGAATTCCAGAACCACAGCGCCACGGTGGCGTTCGAGTTTTCCGCCGACGGGGGCAACACCTACTCGCCCGTCACCGCGCCGGCGAACGTGGCGGTGAACGTCAACCACATCACCAACTCCGGCACCACCCAGATTTTTCAGACGGAAATGCTGCAACTGGACATCTCCGGCGGCACGCTGCCCCAGGGCGTCATGCTCCGCGAAAGCCCCACACTCCTTTCGAGAGGCCGGACGACCCTCCAGCCCGGCGGCGATGGCTATCAGGTCAGCAGCTTCTTCGACGTGTTCACCGAGTTGAGCCCGGACGGCGGCCAGACATGGATCCCCGCCACGCGCTCGGAGCGGCTGGATTTGACCGCGCCGTGCCTGCGGATCGTCTGCCCGTCGAACATCACCGTCACCGCCTCCAACCAGGTGGGCGCGACGGTTTATTTCTCCGTGACGGCAACGGAACTTTGCGACAATTCGTTCGTCACCACCGCCACGCCGCCCTCGGGCAGCACGTTTCCCATCGGGTCAACGCTGGTCTCCTGCACCGCGAGCAATGCGCTGGGGCAGATCGCCACCTGCTCGTTTGTGGTGACCGTGCAGCCGCCGCTGGAGGTGGATTATTTCCCGTGGTCACTGGCGCGGGTCACGTTGAAATATCCGAACGGCGCGACCGAAGTCGTGGCGCTCGCCGGCCCCACCACGGTGCATGTGACGATTCCGCCCAACGGCGCGGCTCTCGACACCGACGCCGACGGTCGCGATCAGGTCGGCACGAAAATGGTGCAGCTCGATCTGCACGGCAGCAGTTCCCTCGGGCCGGTGACGGTGCGGTTGAACCCGGC
>JAPLTZ010000386.1 GCA_026397895.1 Verrucomicrobiota bacterium
GTGTTTCCAATCCCAAACTCTGGAGCGTCGCGCATCCAAACCGCTACGTCGCCGTCACCACGGTTTCGCAAAACGGAAAAGTTGTGGACGAAACCGCGACGACGTTCGGCATCCGCACGGCGGAGTTCACGGTCATGAACGGTTTTCTGCTGAACGGCGAGCGCGTGCAGATTCAGGGCGTCTGCGACCACCACGACCTCGGCGCGCTCGGCAGCGCGATCAACACCCGCGCGCTGGAACGGCAACTGGAAATTTTGCGCGAGTTCGGCTGCAATGCCATCCGCACCTCGCACAACCCGCCCGCGCCGGAGTTGCTCGACCTTTGTGACCGCCTGGGCTTCGTCGTGATGGACGAGGCGTTCGATTGCTGGGCGGCGGGCAAGAACAAAAAAGATTATCACGTCCTCTACGCCGACTGGCACGAGGCGGACTTGCGCGCGCTCGTGCGCCGCGACCGGAATCATCCGTGCGTTGTGCTCTGGAGCAGTGGCAACGAAGTTCCCGACCAGGACAAGGCCGCCGGCCCGGCGCTCGCGGAGGAGCATCGCGGCATCATCCATTCCGAAGACCCGACGCGTCCCTGCACAGCGGCGGTGAGTTCCACCAAGGCGGGCTTCAGCGGTTTCCAAAATCACTTCGATGTGTTCGGCTGGAATTATCGGCCGGGTTTCTACGCGCAGTTCCGCGCGACGAATTCCGCCATCCCGCTCATTGGCAGCGAAACTTCGTCCACCGTGAGTTCGCGCGGCGAATACTTTTTTCCCGTGCCGGCGGAGTTGAAAACCAAGAACGTCCGCACCGACAAAACCGCGAGCACCAACGCCAGCCTGTCGGATTTTCAGGTGAGTTCGTATGACTGTTTTGTGCCGGCTTGGGCGACGACGCCGGACATGGAGTGGCGCGGGCAGGAGGAGAATCCGTTCGTCGCGGGCGAATTCGTCTGGACCGGCTTCGATTACCTCGGCGAGCCGACGCCGTTCAACGCCGACGCGAGCAACCTGCTCAACTACTCCACGCCCGAGGACAAGGCGAAGGCGAAGGAGGAACTTGACCGGCTCGGCAAAATCCGCGTGCCGTCGCGCAGCTCGTATTTCGGCATCGTGGACTTGGCGGGCTTCAAGAAAGACCGCTTCTATCTCTACCAGGCGCACTGGCGTCCCGATTTTCCGATGGCGCACATTTTGCCGCACTGGACCTGGCCGGAGCGCGTCGGTCAGGTCACGCCGGTGTTCGTTTATACCAGCGGCGACTCGGCGGAACTTTTCCTCAACGGCAAATCGCTCGGCCTGAAAAAGAAAAACCGGTTTGAATACCGCCTGCGCTGGGACGACGTGATTTATCAGCCGGGCGAACTGAAGGTCGTCGCCTACAAAAACGGCAAACTTTGGGCGACTGATTCCGTGAAGACGGCGGGCGCGGCGGAAAAGCTTTTGCTCGCCGCCGACCGCAGCGCGATTGCGGCGGACGGAAAAGATTTATCTTTCGTGACCGTGACCGTGGCCGATATGAAGGGCCAGCTCGTGCCGCGCTCGAAGAATCAAATCCATTTCTCAGTGGAAGGACCGGGCGAAATCGTCGCGACGGACAACGGCGACGCCACGAGCTTTGAATCGTTCCAGTCGCCCGACCGCAAAGCCTACAACGGCCTTGCGCTGGTCATTGTCCGCGCCACCGCGCCCGGCAAGATCACGCTGAAGGCGCACGCCGACGGACTCAAGGACGCAACGGTGCGGATTACGGCACAGCCGTAGAATGAATTGAAAAAGAATATGCACACTCATCCAGAAATGAACGCGGGCATTGGCTGTCACCGGCTGCCCGCTGCTTTGCTTGCCGTTTTGTTTGCCGTGAACATTGCTTTCGGGGAAGCCGTTGTCGCTCCGGCAGCGCCCCGCGCCGTGTTCAACTTCAACCCTGGTTGGAAGCTGTTCGTTGGCGATCCCACGAACGCGGCGCGCGCGGACTTCGACGATGCCGCGTGGGCGGGCGTCACGCTGCCGCACGCGTGGAACGAGGACAGTTCGTTCAAGGTCGCCAGCACGCATCACCCGACAGGCATCGCGTGGTATCGCAAGCATTTCAGGCTGCCGCCCGATGCGATGGGCAAAAAGGTTTTCCTGGAGTTCGAGGGCGTGCGGCAGGGTGGCGATTTTTATGTGAACGGGAAATTCATCGGTCGGCACGAGAATGGCGTCATGGCCGTCGGCTTTGACGTCACGGAATTTGTGAAGCCCGCGCCGGAGGAAAATCTCGTCGCCGTGCGCACGGACAACTCGTGGGACTACCGCGAGCAAGCCACCAACCAGCGCTACCAATGGAATGACAAGAATTTCAACGCCAACTACGGCGGCATTCCCAAGAACGTGAAGCTGCACCTCACCGACAAGCTGCATCAGACGCTACCGTGGTATTCCAACCTCAAGACGACCGGCGTTTACATCTACGCCGGCGAATTCGATTTGCCGGGCAAGACGGCGACGGTCACGGCGGAATCCGAAGCGCGCAACGAATACTCCGAGCCGCGCACGTTCACCTACGAAGTCGCCGTCGTGGATATGGTTGGCAAAGTCGTGAAGGAATTTTCCGCCGCCGCCACCACGCTCGCGCCTGGCGAGACGCGCAGCGTGAAGGCGTCGGCGCGGGTGGGCGGGCTGAATTTTTGGAGCTGGGGCTACGGTTATCTCTACGACGTGCGCACGACGTTGAAGGTGGATGGCAAACCGGTGGACACGGTTGTCACGCGCACGGGCTTTCGCAAAACGGAGTTTGCCAGGGGCGCGGTGAAGCTGAACGGGCGCACCTTGCAGATGCGCGGCTACGCCCAGCGCTCCTCGAACGAATGGCCCGCCACGGGAATGTCCGTGCCGCCATGGTTGAGCGATTTCAGCAACGACCTCATGGTCGAGAGCGGCGGCAACCTCGTCCGCTGGATGCACGTCACGCCGTGGAAGCAGGACGTGGAATCGTGCGACCGCGTCGGTTTGATTGAGGCCATGCCCGCCGGCGATTCCGAGGCGGACGCGACCGGTCGCCGTTGGGAGCAGCGCGTGGAACTGATGCGCGACGCCATCATCTACAACCGCAACAACCCGAGCATCCTCTTCTACGAATGCGGAAACAATCAGATCAACGAAGCGCACATGGCCGAGATGAAAGCCATCCGCGACCAATACGATCCGCACGGCGGACGCGCCATCGGCTCGCGCAACATGCTGGACAGCAAAGTGGCCGAATACGGCGGCGAGATGCTTTACATCAACAAGAGCGCCGGCAAGCCGATGTGGATGATGGAATACTGCCGCGACGAGGCGTTGCGGAAATATTGGGACGACTGGACACCGCCTTACCACAAGGACGGCGACGGCCCGCCCGCGCCCAAAGGCGAGAGCGGCGCTCCCTACAATCGCAACCAGGATTCCTACGCCATCGAAGATGTCGCGCGCTGGTATGATTACTGGCGCGAACGACCCGGCACGGGCGAACGCGTCAACGGCGGCGGCGTGAATATCGTGTTCTCTGACTCCAACACCCATTCGCGCGGCGCGGAAAATTTCCGGCGCAGCGGCGAGGTGGATTCCATGCGCCTACCGAAGGATGCCTTCTTCGCGCACCAGGTGATGTGGGACGGATGGGTGGATGTCGAGCAGCCCCGCCTTCACATCGTCGGTCACTGGAACTACGGGCCGAACGTGAAGAAGCCGGTCTATGTCGTTTCGTCGGCGGACAAGGTCGAATTGTTCGTCAACGGCCAGTCGAAAGGATTCGGCGAACAGAGCTTCCGCTTCCTCTACACCTGGAAGGAGGTCGCGTTCGCCGCTGGAGAGATCAAAGCCGTCGGTTACGACAGCAGCGGGAAAAAATTGTGCGAGTCTGCGATCCAGACTGCGGGCGCGCCCCTCGCCATCAAGCTCACGCCGCACACCGCGCCGGAGGGTTTGAAGGCTGACGGCGCAGACCTGGCGCTGGTGGATGTCGAGGTCGTGGACGCGCAGGGGCGTCGCTGCCCGACGGCGATAAATGCCATCCAGTTCACGCTCGAAGGGCCGGCGGAATGGCGCGGCGGCATCGCGCAAGGTCGCTCCGACAATTACATTCTCGCCAAGGAACTGCCGGTTGAGTGCGGCATCAACCGCGTCCTCCTGCGCTCACTGTCGCAGGCGGGGAAAATTGTTCTCAACGCGAGCGCCGGCGGCCTGAAGTCCGCCCGCATCGAGGTTGTATCCGGGGCGTTTCCGACGATGGCCGGTCTCGCCCAAACATTGCCCGACGCCGGACTGATTTCCCGGCTGGGTCGCGGCCCGACGCCCGCTGGTGACTCGATCAAACCGACGCGTAAAGCGATTCGTATCGTCAGTGCCACCGCCGGTGCAAATGCAGAAAAGACCGGTCTGGCTTTTGACGACAATGAAAAAACCGGCTGGAAGAATGATGGCAAGCGTGCGACGGGCTGGATTCAGTTTGAACTTGAGCGTTCGGCGGACGTCGGTGAGGTCGTGCTCAAACTCGGCGGCTGGCGCACCACCTCCTATCCGCTCCGCGTCACCGTTGATGGCAAGGAAGCTTGGTCGGGCACGACGCCGAAGAGCCTCGGCTACGTCACGCTTCCGCTCAAGCCCACGCAAGGCAAGACCGTCCGCTTCGAGCTTGCTGGTGATATCGAGGTTAAAGATGAGTTTGGTCTCGTTGAGGTCGCGGGTAAAAAGCTTTCGGATTCTGCCGGGCGCGTCTCGAAGGGCGCGCTGGAAGTGATCGAAGCTGAAATCTATGAGCCGTCGGCAAACTCCGCCAATTCAACATTGAAATGAAAACGCTCCGTTTATCACAGGCGCTGGCATTCTGTGTGGCGCTTGGTTCCGGCGGGTTTCTGTCAGGAAATCCAGTTGCGGCGGAGGAGCAGGCACAAGTCGCCAATCGAATTGTCCTTGTCGGGGACTCCACCGTCGCTTCGAGGTCCGGCTGGGGCGACGCGTTTGCGAAGCTCCTCGCGCCCGGAGTGGAATGCTTGAACCTGGGGCGGGGCGGACGCAGCTCGAAGAGTTATCGCGCTGAAGGTCATTGGAAGAAAGTGCTCGCAGTGAAGCCGGGCTGGGTGTTGATTCAGTTCGGCCACAATGACCAGCCTGGCAAAGGGCCGGAACGCGAAACCGATGCGATGACGACCTTTCGCGAAAATCTGGCCCGCTATGTTGCCGAGACGCGGGCGATTGGTGCCAAGCCGGTGCTGGTCACGTCGCTTACGCGCCGGAATTTCAATGCCCAGGAGAAAATTGATCCGGCGCATCTCGAATCTTCCACAGACAACCAAGGAAACAGGAGTCCGGATTACCTCAATGATTACGTCGAGGCAACCAGAGCGGTGGCTTTGGAACAAAAGGTGCCGCTGATTGATCTGAATGCGCGCAGCATCGAGTTGATGAACCATCTCGGCCCGGAGCGGGCGGCGGCGGCGGCGTTTGACCGGAAGACCAAGTCCTCGCAGCAACCCGACAAGACCCACCTTTCTGCGCACGGCGCGGCGGAAACCGCCAAACTCATTGTGGATGAAATTCGGAATGGTGTGCCTGAGTTGGCCCGCTGCCTAAGCCTGGGTAATCGGCCACGCAACGCCGTAACCGGCCAGACCAAAATCAGCGACAGCACGTTGGAAAACACCGACCTGCAACACACAAACGGGAAGCCGTTCCTGTCGAAGCCGCCCGTGTCAGTTGACTGGTAATATGAATGAGATAAAGCAGACAGTGGTTGTCATGGTGCTTGCGTTGTCATTGGCATCAATAGGTCATGCGTATATTACGCTTAACCCTGTCGCAGACACCTCCTTTGAATGGGGGATAAACGACAACAATTACGGCACCACAGACGGTCTGCACCTCCGCCAGTATACTTCGAATAATCGCGATTACTTTGCATACATTCGCTTCGACCTCTCATCTATAACCAACCCCATCACCGACGCGACGTTCCGGGTGCAGCAGCAGAGCGGCGCCACCATTAATTCCGGACGCATCAGGGTGCTGGGGCTTGATAATCTGGCCGGCAACACGGCACAGAATTGGGGAGAAACCGCCATCAAGCCGAGCACGCTGGGTGGCGAGTTCACATTCCCCGCCAGTGCGCTGACTAACGGAGTGAGCCCATTCTATACGAATCGCGTCACCTCTTTTGATGGCGATGTAGCCGGAATTACGGAAGAGATTACGTCCGACGCCGCCACTTTGGAGATTGTCAAAGTCAGCGGACAACCTCTGGTCAGATGGCTGGAGAATCGTAGAACCAACGGAGGGCTGGCTACGCTGATAGTTGATATACCGGCGGGGCAGGGGGTGGAATATTATTTGCATAGCCGCGAGACGGCCACAAACGGGGCGGCTCCCGAGCTTCAGATCTTCACCAATGCGACGGTAAAAGTATGGCCGTTGGGTGATTCGATTACATACGGAGCCAATGTAGCAGGTGGCTACCGCGAGACGCTATATTCGAACCTTACCGCACGGGGCTACTCCATCAAACTGATCGGGACGAGCACCGGCAACGCCTCCACTCTGCTCTCGAATGCAGATCAGGCCCATCACGATGGACACAGCGGATACTCCATCACCAACGCGGTGAATATTGACGACGGAGCATTCCGGGCCGGCATTTATGAAGGGGTGGAGTCATGGCATAGTTCCATCGATGTTCCCGATGTGATTCTGCTGATGATCGGCATCAACGATCTCAATACGGGTTATCAAGTTGATACCGCCGCCGACCGTCTGGATCTTCTGGTCAACCGCCTGTTCGGATATTTCCCCAATACCCGCATCCTGGTTGCCAGTCTGTCCGATGCTCAACAGGTCAACTCCTACCGTCATGGTGCAACCAACGATATTGCCGCCGCAGTGAGCAACTACAATGCAGGGATGCTTTCGGTTGTGGCCGCCCATCGGGCGATGGGGCAAAAAATCGAACGGGTGGACATGCATTCAAAGCTCACGCTGGCGGATTTGGCGGACGGCCTGCATCCCAATGCCGGTGGCTACGTCAAAATGGGTAACGTCTGGGCCGATGCCATCGGTGAAGCGCCGGCGGTCAATGCGACCCGCATCCGGGTTTTCCTTCAGGGTGGGCAATCCAATGCGGATGGCAGGGCTGGCGCGACCGAACAGCCGAGCTACCCGGACATTGATTTCTATTACAACGTGAATCACATTCACGATGTGGGGGTGGTTGAAAGATTGACCACGCTTTTCCCCAGAGCATCCAGAGATCGGAATCTGGGGCCGGAGATTACCTTCGGTCGCCGGCTGGCGGATATCTTGGGTTGCGATACTAACAATACCCGGCTCGCCATCATCAAACATGCCGAAGGTGCGACGTCGCTCTATAGCAACTGGAAAGCCGGCGGCAATGTAACTACTACCGGTGATGGTGCGGAATATGTCACGTTTCAGCAAACTGTCGCAAACGGCATGGCCGCGCTCTCCAATAAATATCCCAATGCGGCGATTGCGATCGAAGGCATGATCTGGATGCAGGGAGAAACCGATGCCCAAGCAGGCCATGGTGCCGAGTATTTCGGTAATCTGACCAATTTCATTGCAGATGTTCGGGCGACCATTAAGCCGAATCTACCCTTTGTGATCGGACGGCTTTCCAACAACCAATCAAATTACCTCGATCGGACAACCGGAGCCACCGGCGTGCTGGGATTGGGGCTGGTGCAGAACGCGCAAACGGTCGTGGACGCTGCGGATCACCGGGTAGGAATTGTAAACACTGACGATCTTGGGGTGAACGATCCCAACGATGACATTCATTTTAACACGACGAGTCAGTTGGAACTCGGAAGGCGCTTTGCGTATGAAACCGCCTATCTTGTCTCCGTCACCAGCCAGTTGTCACTCGCACAGATAAATGCCGGGCTGGGAGAGCCAAACCAGGACCCTGATGGGGATGGAATCATCAATTCCAAAGAGTTTATCATTGGATCGGATGTATCCGTCTCGAACCCCATGTTTATGTTGGGCCTCGAAACGGGCGACACCAATTCCTTTAGCCTATCGCACCCCTTGTATTCGAACCGTCTGTATCAGGTTGAAGCGCGCACAAATCTTACGGATGGGATTTGGTCGATTGTTACGACTACCGCGAGCGGTTCAAACGGCATCATGAACCTCCCGGTCAGAATCAGCACCGATGCAGCTTTCTACAGAGTTCGGGCAATATTACGCTAAGGAGCGACTTGGTGGAATACTCTCTCACACTAAGCTCTCCATTATATGAAAAAGCTTCTCCTATCGCCGTCTTGTCATCAATCGCTATCGCCCTACCATCATTTGCCACTCTCGCCCGGTCGTTCACCCGAACCCAACGCACATTTGCAGCCATGAAAAAACTTGCCGTGTTCTGCGTTCTCTCCGGACTTCTCTGCGCTGGTCGAGCGGGGGCGGTGGATTCGCTGGCTGAAAGTTTCCGCAACCCACCGCAATCGGCCAAGCCATTGATCATCTGGCAGTGGATGAACGGGGTCGCGAGCCGGGAAGGCATCACCGCCGACCTCGAAGCCTACAAGCGCGCCGGATTGGGCGGCGTGCAGAACTTTCAAATCGGCGGAACGAACCAGGCCTTGGCCGACGACCCGAGCGTCCAGATCGGCAACGACAAATGGCGGGAGTTGATGCGCTTTGCCATGGACGAGTGCGCCCGACTGGGCCTGACCTTCGGCACGCACAATTGCCCGGGTTGGTCGTCCAGCGCCGCACCTTCCGTGAAGGTGGAGGACTCGATGCAGAAACTGGTTTGGACGGAAGTGAAAGTTTCCGGGCCTGCCAAAATCTCGCTGAAAATCAAGCAGCCCAAGGTTGATCCACAGTGGAATTATTACCGCGACATCGCCGTGCTCGCATTGCCCGATGAGCCGGTGGTGGCAACCGAGAGCGTGGTTGATCTCACCGCGAAGATGGATGCCAATGGCGAGCTTCACTGGGATGCGCCCGCAGGCAAATGGATCATCCTTCGCTTCGGTCACACGACGACCGGAAGGAGCAATGCCGCCCAAGCCCCGCCCTCGGGTGTGGGGCTGGAGTGCGACAAACTCAGTCGCGTCGCCTTGGAGCGTTATTGGGCGGGTTATCCCGCCATGCTGCTCAATCTCGCGGGGAAGAACGCTGGCACGGCGTTCACGCGAATCGAAATAGACAGCTACGAAGCCGGGCCGCAGAGCTGGACGCCCGCGATGTTGCCCGAGTTCAAGCAGCGGCGCGGCTACGACCTGCTGCCATGGTTGCCCGCGCTGGCCAAGAAAACCATCGGCGACGAGGCGCGGACAAAACGCTTCCAGCATGATTGGAAGCAGACAATCGCCGATCTATTCGCAGACAACTATTACCTCTTCATGGACGAATTGGTGCGTCGGACGTCAGGCATGCAGCTTTTGATTCAACCTTACGCGAGCGACGGGAGTTCCTCAGGCATGTTCGACACGTCATCAGCTTCCGGCGGTCAAAGTCTGCTCTGCGCCGAATTTTGGACGCGGCCCAATTGGGGCTGGAGCAGCGTGTTTCCCGTCACATCAGAGGCCCA
>JAPLTZ010000233.1 GCA_026397895.1 Verrucomicrobiota bacterium
AGGAAGAATTTGTAGTCCGTCTCCGGGAAGATGTTCGAGCCGATGTCGCGACCTTCCATGACGAGGCTGCCGAACTGGATGCACTCGCGCTGTTTGGCCTTCATCCAGTCACGCACGAAACGGATCTGCGCGACGTGAGCGACAGCCGCGCTGGCCTCGGAGGTGCGGATTTCTGCTGCGGGATAATAGCCGTCCACCAGCAGTCGCACATGGGCGTCGGCGACGACGAGCGAGGTCTTCCACTTGCGGCAGAGCGCGGCGACCTTCTTGTCGTCGTTCACGTCCACCTTCATGCGGAGGCAATGCCACGCGAGCGTGCGATACATCGCGCCGGTGTCCACATACACGAAGCCCAGCGCCTTGGCGACCAGCTTGGAATTGGTGCTCTTGCCGCTCGCGCTCGTGCCGTCAATCGCGATTACAATCGGATGCTTCGTTTTCAAAGTGATTTTTTTTGACAGGATTAACCGGATTCACAGGATTTAATCCTGAAAATCTTGTTAATCCTGTCTGGTTTAATCCGCAAACAAATCTTCGTGCGTCAATTTCCTGCCCGTCCTGCCGTCCAGAATCGTCGCGCCCAGACCATGCGGCGGTTGCGCCGCCAGCTTTTGGAAGAAGTTGGGAAACGTCTTCTTCACGCAGGCGGGATTGTGGAGTTTTATGCCCGGCACTTTCAATCCCAGAATCGCGAAACACATCGCCATGCGATGGTCGCTGTAGGTTTCGATCTCCGCGCCGTGCAACCGCGACGGATAAACCGTGAGCGTGTCGCCATCCTCGACGACTTTCGCGCCGCACTTGGTCAACTCCGTCCGCAACGCGACCACGCGCTCGCATTCCTGCACGCGGAGGCGGGCGAGATCGGTGAACTGAATCGGCTCAACCAAAAATGGAGAAATTACCACTGCGGTCATCACGCTATCCCCCAAATCTGACAGCCGGGAAATACTCAACGAAGGCTTTGCACTTGA
This sequence comes from Verrucomicrobiota bacterium, assembly GCA_026397895.1. Lineage (GTDB taxonomy): Bacteria > Verrucomicrobiota > Verrucomicrobiia > Limisphaerales > JAFMIX01 > JAFMIX01. The sequence goes on from JAPLTZ010000233.1 coordinate 975, forward strand.
AACGTCCATCAAACTGCTCGGTAGATTTGCGAGCATGTCTCCAAACATCGTGCTCGAAAAACCCTTCGCCCGCGTTTGCAAAATCGCAAACTGAATCTGGAAAGCTTGGTCAATCTGCCATCCAGACTGTGGCCAGTGAACAACCTGAATCGTCTGCTGAAACGCCCCACTCAACTGAAAGCCAGCTTCCAGTTTTGATTCGGTTCGCCGTTCAAGCTCAAGCTGACCAGCAGCGATGAAATAACTCCCACTGCTCGCATCTGGCTCGATCTGAAACGTGCCGCCGCGCTGCGGAAACACCTCGATGAGTTTTGTCGTCATCGCCACATACGGCGATTCGTCCGCGTTCTCGCCGGTGATTTTCACATCCCACCCGCCCTGCCGCGCGCACAGCAGCAGCGCCGACGCAAACTGCGAACTATCCGCGATGCTCACCGTGCATTTTCGTGGGAGGGACGGCATGTTGCCGTCCCCAATTTTTCCCGAAACAGTTTGGGACGCCGACACGGCGTCCCTCCCGTAAATCGTCGCCGGCAACTTGTCACTCGCCGCCTCCACGCGATAACCCAACTGGCGCAACGCCGCGAACAACGCCGCCTGCGGCCGCTCGTGCATGCGCGGCACGCCGTGCAGGCGATACACGCCGCTGCCGAGGCAGACCATCGCCGCCAAAAATCTTGCCGCCGTGCCCGCGTTGCCCACGAACAGCTCCAGCGGATTCTCCGCCGTGCCGCCGCCGGGAATCTTCCCGCCTTGGCCATAGACCGCAATCGTCCGATTGCACGCCTCGTTCGGGTCGGGCGCGACGTTCACCATGAAGCCGAGTTCCTGCAAACACTCCACCATCACCTGCGTGTCCTCGCTCCAGAGCGCGCCCGTGAGCGTCGTTTCGCCGTCCGCGAGCGCGGCCAGCACGAGCGCGCGGTTCGTGATGCTCTTCGAGCCGGGCACGGTGATCTCCGCGCGCACCGGCGCGGTCAGCGGGACAATTTCGATGAGTTCGGGCAGAGCCATTTTAATTAGCCACAGATGAAACACGGATGGAACACGGATTAAAAACCAAACACCTGCCTGAATAAAATCTGTATTTCATCTGTGTCAATCTGTGGCTGAAATCATTCCTGCGACGGCGATGCGCCGCACGCGCACCAGTCATCGCGGCGTTGCTTGGCGGTTTCAAAAAAATGGGCGATGGCTTTCGCGTCGCCCCGGGCGAGCGCACGCTGAAACTTTTTCAGGTCGGCCACGAAAGCGTTGAGCGCCTTCGCCAGATTCTTGCGGTTCGCCAGCACGATGTCCCGCCACATCTCCGGCGAGCCGGACGCGATGCGCGTGGTGTCGCGGAAACCCGTGGCGCAAAGCGCGGCGACGGCCTTTGGCTGCGCGGGGCTCAACACCTGACTCGCCGTGCGGCAGGTGGCTCGACTGGCTCACCAGCCGGTCGTGCGTCTCCGGCGCGAGCGTGAGCAGGCGGCAACCGACGGCTTTCCAAAAATTCTCGACCGTGCGCCGCGCCGCCTTGTTCGTCCGTCGCGTCGGCGTGACAACGCAAATGGCGTTGCTGAACAAATCCGCGCGCGCCGCTGTCACCCCCGTTTTTTCCGCGCCCGCCATCGGGTGGCTGCCGATGAATGACGCGCCAGTCTTGGAGAAAATACCTTCGAGCGCAGTGACGACAGGCGACTTGACGCTGCCGGCGTCGGTGATGATGCACCCGGGTGCGAGCGGCATCATAGCCAGCATTTTTGCGATCGCG
>JAPLTZ010000186.1 GCA_026397895.1 Verrucomicrobiota bacterium
ATTCTGAAGCGCGATGCCACCGCTGCGCGCCAGATGTCGGGCATCAAAGCCGTGTTGCTTGCGGAAGATATTCCCGGACGCAACGATGTCGGCGCGGTGAAGCAGGATGAGATTCTGCTCGCGGACAAAGAGGTTCTGTTCCACGGTCATCTCGTCGCGCTCGTCGTGGGTGAATCGCAGGAAGCCTGTCGCGCGGCGGCGGAAAAAGTTGTCGTCGAATACGAGCCGCTCGCGCCGATTCTCACGGTGCGTGATGCCATCGCCAAAAGCAGCTTTCACAACGAACCAAACTTCATCCGCCGTGGCGATGTGAACGCTGTCTTTGAAGGCTGTCCGGACGCCGCAGCGCAGCGTCCCTACCAAATAATCGAAGGCGAATTTGAGTTCGGCGGGCAGGAACATTTTTATCTCGAAACGCAAGCTGCCCACGCCGAACGCGGTGAGGATGGCGCAATCACGGTCGTTACCTCATCGCAACATCCGAGCGAGGTTCAGCAGATTGTTTCTCATGTCCTGCATTTGCCCGCAAACAAAGTCGTCGTGCAGATGCCGCGCATGGGCGGCGGTTTTGGTGGCAAGGAAACGCAAGCCGCCACGCCCGCCGCACTCGCCGCGCTCGCCGCGCATCACACCGACAAGCCGGTGCGCGTGCGGTTCAATCGCGATCAGGACATGATGCTCACCGGGCATCGTCATCCGTTCCTTGCGAAATTCAAGGTCGGCTTCGACGCGGAGGGAAAACTCCTCGCCGTGCAAGCGCATCTGTGGTCGAACGGCGGCTGGTCGCAGGATTTGTCTCAAGCTGTGACCGATCGCGCGCTGTTCCATCTCGACAACAGCTACCACATTCCCGCCGTCGAATTTCGCGGGCAGGTCGCCAAGACGCATCTGTCGTCGAACACCGCGTTCCGTGGTTTCGGCGGACCGCAAGGGATGTTGGTCATCGAAGAAATTTTGGATCGCGTCGCGCGACGGCTGGGTTTGCCGCCGGAAGTTGTGCGCGAACGGAATCTCTATCACGGCACGGGCGAGACGAACACCACGCACTACGGCCAGCTCATCGACGACAATCGCATTCAAACCATCTGGCATGAGTTGAAGAAATCCGCCGAGCTGGAAAAACGTCGCGCGGAAATCGCTGCGTGGAACGCCGCGCATCCGCATCGCAAACGCGGCTTCGCGATGACGCCCGTGAAATTCGGCATCAGTTTCACCGTCACGCATTTGAATCAAGCGGGCGCGCTCGTTTTGATTTATCAGGACGGCACGGTGCAGTTGAATCACGGCGGCACGGAGATGGGCCAGGGCTTGCACACGAACGTCTCGATGATCGCCGCGCAAACGCTCGGCGCGAAGCTGGCGGACATCCGCGTGATGCCGACCAGCACGGACAAGGTGCCGAACACTTCCGCCACGGCGGCGAGCGCGGGCACGGACTTGAACGGCGCGGCGGCGAAGAACGCGTGCGAGATTCTGCGGGCGCGGCTCGCGCCGGTCGCGCAGGCGTTGCTCAAGGAAAAGTCCGGCAGCGAGCCGAAGCTGGAAAATGTTTTATTCGCGGACGGCGAAGTCTTCGATTCCGCCGCGCCGCTGGCCAGGCTGTCGTTCGCGCAGGTGGCGCAGAAAGCCTACCTGTCGCGCGTGAGCCTGGCGGCGCAGGGATTCTACGCCACGCCGGGCATCCATTGGGATCGCACGGCAGGCCGTGGCAAACCGTTCCATTATTTCGCCAACGGCGCGGCGGTGACCGAGGTGGAAGTGGATGGCTTCACCGGGATGCAGCAGGTGTTGCGCGTGGACATCCTGCACGACGTGGGCGACTCGGTGAACGAAGGCGTCAACTGCGGGCAGATCGAAGGCGGTTTTGTCCAGGGCATGGGGTGGCTCACCGCCGAGGAGCTTTTGTGGAACGATAAGGGCGTGCTGCTCACGCACTCGCCGGACACTTACAAGATTCCCGCCATCGGCGACGCGCCGCGCGAGTTCAACGTCAGCCTCCTGAAGAACGCCACGCAGAAGAGCGTCGTGCACGGCAGCAAGGCCGTGGGTGAACCTCCATTGATGCTCGCCATCTCCGTGCGCGAGGCGATCCGCGATGCGGAGGCGGCGTTTGGTTCTGGGCGATTTGGATGGCGATTCAGGCGCGGCGAAAGTCGAATCCCGCGCCGCGCTGAAGCGCTTATTGCTTCAGTTTGGGGCGAACGCCCGCGATGTGTTCCAGCGCCTCGGCAATTGCCGGCAGCAACGGCGGCAGACATTCCGCGATGGCCTTGGGATTACCCGGCAGATTCACGATCAAAGTTTTTCCGCGCACCCCGGCAGTCGCGCGCGACAAGATTGCCGTCGGCACTTTGGCGAACGACAAAGCGCGCATCGCCTCGCCGAAGCCTGGCAATTCCTTCTCGATGACCGCGCGCGTGGCCTCCGGCGTCACATCGCGAGCCGCCGGCCCGGTGCCGCCGGTGGTGACGACCAGCGCGCAACCGCTGGCGCACAGATTCCGCAACGCCGCTTCGATCTGCCGCAATTCATCCGGCAGCATCACGCGCTCAAACTCCACCGGCTCGGCGAATTGCTCGCGCAACACGCGCTCGATCTCCGGCCCGCTGCGGTCTTCATAGATTCCACCGCTCGCGCGGTCGCTCAAGGTGACGCGCCCGATTTTCATATCTTGATTTTTGAAACCAGACGGATTTCCCCGATGACCATCGTTTTGTCCACCGCCTTGCACATGTCGTAAATCGTCAGCGCCGCCACGCTCACCGCCGTCAACGCCTCCATCTCCACGCCGGTCTTGGCCGTCGTGCGCGCCTCGGCGCGGATGAGCACCCGGTTTTTCCGCAGCGTGAATTCCAGCCCGACCGCGTCGAGCGGCAGTGAATGGCAAAGCGGAATCAACTCGTCCGTGCGCTTCGCCGCCTGAATCGCGGCGACCTTGGCCACGGTGAAAACGTCGCCCTTCGGCAGCGTCTTCGCCCGCAGCGCGCGGATGGTCGCCGGCCGGCAGCGCACCTCGCCGGCGGCGACCGCGATGCGCTGCTGCGGGACTTTCGCCCCGACATCCACCATGCGGGCGCGACCACCGGCATCAAGATGGGAAAATTTCTTCATGGCAATTCGAGCAACAAAGCACTGACGCTGTCACCGACCTTGGGCTGCGGCGCGCCGGCGGCAAACTGCAGCAACGCATTCACGCCGGTCAGGCCGGTCACGTCGCCGGAACTTTGCCAGCGGCGGGCGCGGGCAACAAGCCTGCCGTTTTCGATCCGCACGCTGGCCGGCCAGAAAGTCTCCCGCGCGTCCGGACGATAGGCAAAATCTTCCGCGAGCCGGGCCTCTGCCTCCGGCCACATGGGCGCGCTGCCGGAGAATTGTTCCATCGCCAGCCGCACCGCGACATGCAGCGTAACAAAATGGGAAACCGGGTTGCCGGGCAGAATGAACGCCGCCTGCCCGCCGCGCGTGGCGAACACCAGCGGCTTGCCGGGCCGCAGACTAATCCGCTCGAAATGAATTTGAAAACCCAGCGCCCGCAGCAGCCGGCTGCCGAAGTCGTAATCCCCGACGCTCGCGCCGCCGGAGACGAGCAGCAAATCGCACCCGTCTGCCGCCACGCGCGCGCGGGCGAGCAGCAACTCAAAATCGTCGGTGACTCGCTCCTGTCGCGCCAAGATTCCGCCGAACTGCTGCACGAGCGCGGCGACCAGCGTGCTGTTGGAATCGCGTATCTGCCCCGGCGACGGAGTTTGCGCGGGGTCAACCAGCTCGTTGCCGGTCGTGATGTGCGCGACCCGGACCGCCGGCGAAACCAGCGGCTGCGTTACACCAAGGCTGGCGAGCAGAGCCAGTTCGCCCGCGCCCAGCCGCGCGCCGGCGGCCAGCAGCAAATCGCCGCGCCGCGCATCCTCACCGCGCGCGCGGATGTGCGTCACGCGGGTCCGCTGGGTGGGAACGATGAAATCGCCTTCGACGCGGACGTATTCCTGCATGAGCACCTGCGTCGCGCCGGCGGGAATTTGCGCGCCGGTGAAAATGCGGGCGCATTCGCCGCGCCCAATCTGGATTTTCGGAACAACCCCGGGCTGGATTTCGCCGACGACGCGGAAGCGAGGTGAGTCATCGTCCAGCGCGAGCGCGTAGCCGTCCATCGCCGAACGGGCAAAAGCCGGCAAATCCTCCGGTGCCCGCACATCGCCGCGCAACACGCGGCCGGCAACTGCCGTCAGTGGCGTCGCGACCGGCGGCAAC
>JAPLTZ010000342.1:0-2457 GCA_026397895.1 Verrucomicrobiota bacterium
CCAACGAAAACGTCGTGACGACGGACAATTCGACCTCGGTGAATTTCGCCCAGACTTCGGGCAGCGGTTCTGTAACCGGCACGGGTTCGGCCACGGCGGCGTCTGGCATTGCGACCAAGTCGGTCACGGGCGGAACACCCGGCTCCGTCACTTTGACTGCCTCGTCCGGCAGCCTGACTTCAGCTACGACCACATTCAACGTGGTGGCCGGTTCAGTGAGCGCCAGTGCGTCCACGGTCGCGGCGTCGCCCACGACTGTTCTGGCAAATGGTGGCACGAAATCCACGGTCACCGTGACGTTGAAGGATGCAAGCAACAATCCTATTTCCGGCAAGACGGTGACGCTGGCAAAGACTTCGGGCACGGGCACGCCGACCATCACCACGGTGCAGGGCACGACTGATGTCTCCGGCGTGGCTACTTTTACCGTCAAGTCTTCGACCGCCGCCACCTTTGTCTTCACGGCCACCGACTCAACGGACAGCACCACGATCACCCAGACGGCTTCGGTGACTTTCTCGACCTCGGGCACCTCGTCAAATCCGCAGTGGAGCGGCGGGGCGGGTGCGGACGGCAATTTCAGCACTGTGTCGAACTGGACGAACAACATGGCGCCGATTGATGGCAAGTCACTGATCTTTACCAACAATTACAACACCACCAGCATCACGAATGACCTGGTATCCGGAACGACACCCAGCGGCATGAAATTAGGATTGAACTTCACTGCCAATGCCCCAGCTTACACAATTTATGGGAATCCGGTAATGATGGACTATACAGGCGGCGTCGATAACAAAAGCGCCAACCTGCAAACGCTAAATGCACCTCTGTTCCTTCAGTTTAACGTTGTTGTTGCAAGCTTAAACTGCGGCACTGCGGGCACGGTGTTCAACTCTTTAGCCACCCCGGACACCAACACGACCACAGCCTTCAATTTGGCAGGCGGCAACGCCACGGTGGTTAACAACCAGATGATTGGCGGCATGCAATTTGGAGGCGCCACGCTGACCATTGGCAGCATTGCCAATGCTGGTGTGAACCCGTCGGTTTCGGTGACCAACGTGGCCGGTGCCAACACCATCACCTTTGCCACCGGCACGGCCATGGATGGTCTGAAGGTTGGCCAAGTGGTTTCCTTGCAGCCGACCAGTGTGAGTTCGGTTCTGCCATTGCCCATTGGCACCGTGGTCACCGGATTGGCCACCAATGGAAGCATCATCACCGCGACCTTGTCGGCCAACTCCGTGGCCGGTTTTACCAACAACGTCGGTGTCTGGTTCGGCAACGTCAATGCCTTGGGTATTTCGAGCAGCGCCGCAAATAACCTTTGGTTTAATGGGCTCAATGCCACTCTGCAATACACCGGCCCGAGCGCCAGCACGGATCGCGGATTCCAGGTGGCCGCTGCCTATACCAGCCACATCTCCGTGACGAATCCGACCACCGTTTTGACCATGTCCGGCAACAGCTACACGGTCGGCGGCGCGGGCAATGTCGCGGCCTTTGCCAAAGACGGCACCGGCACCTTGGTGCTGACCGGCACCCACACCAATACCGGTGCGCCCACGGTCTCCGCTGGCACGTTGCTGGTGAACCGCCCGGGCTCGCTGGGCGTTACCGCCGTGACGGTGCAAAATAACGCCACTTTCGGCGGCACGGGCACCGCCGGCGGCGCAGTGACGTTTAGCAGTGGCGCGCTGGGTTCCTTCACCGTCACGCCCACTGGCAGCGGCGACAACAACAGCACACTCATGACCATCACCGGCGTGATGGCTTTCAATTCCACCGTGGTGCATCTTTCAATACCGTCGAATCTGGGCGCTGGCACCTACACCCTGGCCTCCTCCAGCGCCACACCTACCGGCACGCCGAATTCCGTGCCCGTGGTGGATAACGGTTCCTTCGCCAGCGGCAATCAGGGCCTTATTTCGGTGGATACCGTCAACAAAAAATTGCTGCTCACGGTCTCCACGGCGCCGACCAAGCTGGCCTTCAGCTCGATTCCCGCGAGTGGAATTGCCGGCACGGCGTTTAGCGTTACGGTGCAATCGCAAGACGCGGGTGGCACGCCACAAAACGTGAACGCCGCGTCACCATTTCCACGCCGGTGTATTCCAAGAGTGATACCCTCACGCTGACGGCGACGCCGACGGCGGGCATGACCGGGTTGACGGCGGCGACCAGCGGCAGCATCGCCTTCACCGCCGGTGCGCTTAACCACTTGACCATTTCAACTATCGCCACGCCACAAACAGCGGGCACGGCCATCACGGGCATTACCATCACGGCTCTGGATGCCAACAACAACGTTTGCGCCTCCGGTCCGAACGTGTTCACTGGCACGGTGACTTACAGCGGCACGGCTGGCATCACCGGAACTTCACCGGCGTTCACTGCGGGACAACTGACGGGTATCAGCCTGACGCCGGTTACGGCGGGCACGGGCAAAACCTT
>JAPLTZ010000342.1:2501-12337 GCA_026397895.1 Verrucomicrobiota bacterium
GTTACGGCGGGCACGGGCAAAACCTTGATTGCCACGAGCAGCCCTGGCAGCAAGTCTGTTACGAGCACCTTTGATGTGAATCCGGGTGCCATCAGCCAGTTGGTGATGAACCCGGCAACAATTACATCAGCAACGGCTGGCACCGCGGTCAGCTTGACCAGCATCACGGCCAAGGATTCGAGCGGCAATACCTGCAGCACGGGACCCAATTCATTTACCGGGACGGTGACCTTCGGTGGCACTGCGGGCGCCACCGGCACCTCGGCGGCCTTCACGGCGGGCGTGTTGACGACATTCCCGACGTTGACCCCAACCTCGGCTGGCAGCAGCAAGACCATTACCGCCACCTACAACTCCGTGGTGGGCACCACCACGATAACAACGGTGAACCCCGGCCCGACCAGCGTGGGGCAGTCCACCGTGTCGGCTTCGCCAACAACGCTCGTGGCAGATGGCTCGACCACATCTACCATCACGGTGACCTTCAAGGATGCCTACAACAACCCCGTGCCCAACAGATATACCACCGTGACGAAGACCTCCGGCCCTGGCACGCCGACCATTACGGGAGTAGGGGCTGGGTCGCCATACACCGACAGCTCCGGCGTGGCCACCTTCACCGTCAAGTCCACAACCGCTGGCACGAACGTGTTCACTGCGCAGGACTTCTTCGCCCAAACCAACATCACGCAGACTGCGAGCGTCATCTTTACCGCCGGTGTGCTGGATCACTTCGCCATCTCCAGTATTTCCTCGCCGCAGACGGTGGGTGCGCCCATCACGGGCATCACCCTCACGGCCCAGGACGCACATAACAACACTTGCGCTTCCGGCCCGAACGAGTTCAGCGGCACGGTTGCCTTCGGCGGCACGGCGGGTGTCACCGGCACGTCGGCGGCCTTCACCGCCGGGGTTTTGAGCGGCGTCAGCGTGACCCCGACGTTGGCAGGCAGCGGTCTGACCCTGACCGTCAACGACGGTAGTGGTCACTCCGGTTCGACCAGCATTGCCACGGTCAACAAGGGAGCCGCGACGGTAACCTTGGGCAGCTTGAGCCAAACCTATGACAGCACGGCCAGGGTTGCGACGGCAACGACCACGCCCGGCAGCTACACAACCGCTCCGATCAATGCAGGCAGTTATGAGGTCATCGGGACGATTGCGGATGCCAACTATCAGGGCAGCGCAACCAACACATTGGTCGTCTCCAACGCCAGTTTGACGCTGACAGCAGGCGCAAATGTCAAAGTGTATGACGGCACGACCAGCGCGACAAACGTGCCGATAGCCACCGGGCTGCAAGGCAGCGACACGGTGAGCGGAACGACGGTCGTTTACGACACCGCCGATGTCGGCACCGGAAAGACACTATCAATCACGGGCTATACGGTGAACGACGGCAACGCCGGCAATAACTACACCGTGAGCACCGTGACCAGCACCACCGGCGAGATTGATGCGGCCAGCACGCTGACCACATTGGTGAGCGACATCAACCCGGCTTTGCCCGGATCGAACGTGACTTTCACGGCAACGGTGAGCGCGGTTGCGCCGGGAGGTGGCACGCCAACGGGCATAGTCCAATTTATGGTGGATGGCGTGAACGCCGGAACGCCGGTAACGCTGTCGGGCGGCCAGGCCAGCTACAGCACCAGCGTGTTGGCGCACGGCAATCGCGGCATTACTGCGGAGTTTGCCTGCGATACGGCCAATTATAATGCCAGCACGAACAGTCCGGCTTTGAATCAGGTAATCAACACGCCTCCCGTGGCGCAGGACATTGATATGGGCGCACAGGCCGACGTTCCACAAACTCTGCTGATTATCAATGGCAAATATGCGCCGACCGATGCAGCCAACGACACGCTGACCCTCGCGTCGGTGTCCCAAGGCACGAATGGTGGCGTGGTAGCCATCAGCGGCGACAGTGTAACATACTCCAACAGCGTGGTGGGGGATGACAGCTTCCAATACGCTGTGAGCGATGGTTTTGCCACAGTAACCAACGTAGTGATGGTGACGGTGACCGCAGTGGTGAACCAGCAGACGCCGAGCATCAGCTATAACGGCACCAACATTGTGGTGAAATTCTGGGGTGTTCCCGGTTATCCCTACACGATTCAAAGCACCACGAATTTGAATGCAGGCATTGGTTGGCAGGATTTGATTCCGCCCGTGACGGCCAATGACACAAACACCCAACCGTATGGGCAGATCAGTTACACAGACACAAACAGCGTCTCAAGCCCGTCGTGGTTCTACCGTTTGAAACCCTGACGCGGCACAACAACAACACAATGATGACTTGACTATGAAAACTAAAATGTTCTTGAGCGGATTGATGGTGCTTGGACTTGTGGGAGCGGCTTCGGCAACCATTGTGGTGGACTCGGACTGGAGTGTGGGGCAGACGATACCGGATAACAGCCCGGCGGGGATGACGGTATCCGCGGACATCAGCAGCGTAGATCCCGGTCTGGCCAGTGCGGGGATAGACGGAGTGAGCGTGCGCTTGAACATCAGCGGAGGCTACAACGGGGATTTGTATGGGTATCTGACCTACAACGGGCAGACGGTGGTATTGTTGAATCGGGTGGCTGGCGCCACCGGCGGCACCTACGGTTCCTCGGCTTCAGGTTTTGGCACGGGCACATTAGGTTCGGACAATGGGCATTCAGAAAGTATCACCTTGAGCGACAGCGGGGGGACGAGCATCCACATGGCGACGGGCAGTCCGGTGCCGGTGGGAACTTATGCGCCGGATTCGGGCGGTGTGTTGCTGAACACGACGTATTCGGGCATGAATCCGAACGGGACGTGGACGTTATTTCTGGCGGACTTATCCACGGGTAGCCATGGCACGCTGATGAGTTGGGGTTTGGACATCTCGGTGGTGCCAGAGCCCATTACTTGGGCGCTGATTGGATTCGGTGGAGTGGCTGGGGCGGTAGCTTTGATCCGGCGGCGCTCTGATTTGAGCAGAGCGGTTAAAAAACTTAACGAATGGGTGGATGCGATTTAGGATCACGACGGGACGTGGAAGAAGGAATGAAAATGTATCTGACACGGATCACGGGCGGGCGGATACTGCTGCATATAGGCTGCATACTGCGGGGTGGGAAGTGGAATTTCCATTTGTCAGGGGTGCGGAGGGAGTTGGTGAATTTGTGTAACAAACGAGGAACGCGGGTGTCGTGGAGTGGATGAATTTGGTTGGGCCGGTCTTGTGGGTGGTTTTAGGGTTCCACTGAAAGGTGCGCGTTGAATTCATAGGCGATGCGACACTAACACGAGCCGGCCCAACTATTCGTCTGGCGTAATTTGCGACAAGGATTTTTGGCCGGGGTTGGGTTTCCGTCGCCAAGACCGGATTTTTGGTTCCAGTTTGGGATGGGTGGCGGCGTTTGGGTTGAGACCGCCACCCTGAATATATGGATCGGCTAACACCCAGCCAGCATGTGCGTCACGGCAGTTCGCTGCCTGTCCAAAAGGACAGTAGGAAACAGTTCACGCTTCAGTAACATCCGTAGAGATTCCATTGATTGCGAAAAATTGTTTTTAACACAACCATATGATTGAACTTAAACAAAACGAAGTCTGGTTTGTCACCGGCAGCCAGCATCTTTACGGGCCGGAAACGCTGAAAAAAGTTGCCGAACATTCGCAGGAAATCGCCAAGGCACTGAACGTCGCTCCGGCGATTCCGGTGAAGGTGGTTTTCAAACCGGTGTTGGTGACGCCCGACGCCGTGACGGAACTTTGCCAGGCCGCGAACAACGCCGCCAAGTGCATCGGCCTGATCACGTGGTGCCACACGTTCTCGCCGTCGAAGATGTGGATCAACGGCCTCAAGCAGCTCTGCAAGCCCGTCGCGCATCTCCACACGCAATATAATCGCGACATTCCTTGGGCCACGATTGACATGGATTTCATGAACATGAACCAGGCCGCGCACGGCGACCGCGAGCACGGTTTCATCTGGAGCCGCCTGCGGCTGGCGCGCAAGGTCGTCGTCGGTTTCTGGCAGGAAAAATCCACGCAGGAAAAGCTAGGAGCGTGGGCGCGTGCCGCCGCCGCCTGGGCCGACTGGCAGGGCGCGCGGTTCGTCCGCTTCGGTGACAACATGCGCGAAGTGGCCGTGACCGAAGGTGACAAGGTTTCTGCACAAATCAAATTCGGTTATTCCGTGAACACGCACGGCGTCGGCGATTTGGTGCGCGTCATCGGCGGCATTTCTGAAAAGGAAGTGGATGCGCTGTGCAAAATCTACGAAGCAACTTATGAAGTTGCCTCCGATTTGAAGAAAGGTGGCAAGCGCCATAAATCCGTTCGCGAAGCGGCGCGCATCGAACTCGGACTGCGGAAATTCTTAGCCGACGGGAATTTCAAAGGTTTCACCACCACGTTTGAAGATTTGCACGGTCTGGTGCAATTGCCCGGCCTCGCGCCGCAGCGGTTGATGGCGGACAACTACGGTTTCGCCGGTGAAGGTGATTGGAAAACCGCCGCGCTTGTTCGCGCGATGAAAGTCATGGCGAGCGGACTCAAAGGCGGCACATCGTTTATGGAAGATTACACTTACCATCTCGCGTCCGGAAACAAGGTCGTGCTCGGCGCGCACATGCTGGAAATCTGCCCGAGCATCGCGGATGGCAAGGCGTCGTTGCAGGTGCATCCGCTCGGCATCGGTGGCAAGGCCGACCCGGCGCGGCTGGTTTTCAACACGCCGGCCGGCCCGGCGGTCAACGCGGCGCTGATGGATTTCGGCAACCGTTTTCGCCTGCTCATCAACGAAGTGGATGTCGTGAAGCCGGAACAGCCCATGCCAAAACTGCCGGTGGCGCAAGCTGTGTGGAAGTGCCGGCCGAATTTTGAGGACGCGTGTGCGGCGTGGATATACGCCGGCGGCGCGCATCACACCGGCTTCAGTCAGGCGGTCACGACGGAAATGCTCGAAGACTTCGCCGCCATCGCCGGGCTTGAAGCCGTCGTCATTGACGCGGACACGAAGCTGCGCCAGTTCAAGCAGGAACTCGTTTGGAACGACTGTGCTTACGGCCTGAAAAGCGGCTGGGTTGCTTGAGTCGGAGAAGTTATTCGATGAAAGCTCAATTCACCATCGGCTTGGATTACGGCACGAACTCGGTGCGCGCATTGATTGTCAACGTCGCCAACGGCGCGGAAATTGCCGCCGCCGTTTGGACTTACGCGCACGGCACGCAGGGAGTGATTTTGTCGCGCGACCCGAATCTCGCCCGGCAACATCCCGCTGACTACATCAAGGGCGCGGAGATCACCATCAAGCAGGCGCTCGCCACGGCGAAAAAATCCGTGAAAGGATTCAACGCCGACCAAGTCATCGGTATTGGCGTGGACACGACGGGCAGCACGCCTTTGCCAGTGGACGCGAATGGTCAGCCGCTGGCGTTCAGCAAAAAGTTTGCAAGCAATCCCGCCGCGATGGCGTGGTTGTGGAAGGATCACGCCGGCGTCAATGAAGCCGCCGAAATCACCGCGCTCGCCAAAAAGCTGCGCCCGCAATATCTCGCCAAATGCGGCGGCACATATTCGAGCGAATGGTTCTGGAGCAAGGTGTTGAAATGTCTGCGCGTCGCGCCGGAGGTTTTCAACGCGGCCTATTCATGGATCGAGCTCTCCGACTTCGTTCCTGCTGCGCTCACCGGCACAGAGCATCCCGACAAATTCATCGCGGGCGTTTGCGCCGCCGGTCACAAGGCGATGTGGAATGCCAAGTGGGGCGGCTATCCTGACGAAGCATTTCTTTCCAAGCTAAATCCCAAGCTCGCGCAACTGCGCAAGCGGCTCACGACACGCGTTCATTCGATTGATCGCCCGGTCGGCGGACTCACGCCAGCATGGGCAAAGAAGACCGGTCTTGCGGCTGGTATTCCTGTCGCAGTTGGTGCGTTTGATGCGCATCTCGGCGCGGTTGGTTCGGGCGTCGCGCCCGGAACGCTCGTGAAGATCATCGGCACGAGCACGTGCGACATCGCTATCGCGGCGAACACCAAGAAGCTCGCGGACGTGCCGGGACTTTGCGGCATCGTGGATGGCAGTGTATTGCCCGGTTACTTCGGACTGGAAGCGGGTCAATCGGCGGTTGGCGACTTGTTCAACTGGCTGGTGAATTACATCCAGCCCGTCGGCCCGGAAGCAGGTTCGCACGAGGAACTCACGAAGGGCGCGCTGAAATTGCAGCCGGGCGAAAGCGGCCTGCTCGCACTTGATTGGAACAACGGCAATCGCACCATCCTCGTGGATCAGCGTCTCACCGGTTTGCTGGTGGGGCAGACGCTTTACACGACGCCGGCGGAAATTTTCCGCGCGTTGATCGAAGCGACGGCGTTCGGCGCGCTGACCATCATCAATCGCTTCGAGGAATACGGCGTGAAGATTTCGTCGGTGGTGAACTGCGGCGGCATCGCGGAGAAGAGCCCGCTGGTCATGCAGATTTACGCGGACGTGACGGGGCGTCCAATGAAGGTTAGTCGCTCGGCGCAGACCTGCGCGCTTGGCTCGGCCATCGCGGCGGCGGTGGTGGCGGGCGCGCACAAGGATTACGCCACAGCCATCAAACGCATGACCGGCCTGAAGCCGACGATCTATAAACCGAACGCCAAAGCCCACGCGACCTACCAGGAACTTTACGCGCTCTACAAGCAGTTGCACGACGCCTTCGGCACGAAGGACGGCGGCGGAAATCTTTATGGAGTGATGAAGAAGTTGATTGAGATTCGCAGCCGGGTTCGCAGATAAAACATTCATGCTCGAAAAACTCAAAGCCCAAGTCTGTCAGGCCAACCTCGACCTCGTCACAAAAGGTTTGGTCATCGAAACGTGGGGCAACGCCAGCGGCATTGACCGCGAGCGGGGCCTTATGGTCATCAAGCCGAGCGGCGTGTCTTACGATGGCATGAAGCCCAAGCACATGGTTGCGGTGTCGCTCCAGACGGGCAAGGTTGTGGACGGGAATCTCAAGCCGAGTTCAGACACGGATACGCATCTGGTGTTGTATCGCGCGTTCCCGAAAATCGGCGGCGTGGTGCATACGCACAGCCTGTTCGCGACGGCGTGGGCGCAGGCACAGCGTGCACGCGCCTGCTGAAACCGGCGGAGATCAAAAACGATTACGAGGCGAACACGGGCGAAGTCATTATCGAGACGTTTAAGAAACTAAAATATAATCCGGCGCAGCATCCGGCGGTGCTGGTGGCGAGTCACGGGCCGTTCACCTGGGGCAAGGACGCGCAGGATGCAGTTCACAACGCTTTGGTGCTGGAGTTCATCGCACAGCTCGCGAGCGAGACGCTGAAGATCAATCCCAAGCTGAAACCGATGCAGTCGGTGTTGCTGGACAAACATTACCTCCGCAAGCACGGGAAGAACGCTTACTACGGGCAGCACTAAACAACCCAAACAACCGAGAGAAAAAAATAAGGAATAACATGAACAACCTGACTCCAATGTTCGCCCTGGTGGGTGGAACAACTTTGACCGGCCTCGACTGGCTGGCGATCGCACTCTACTTCGGCGTTCTGCTGGGCGTGGCCTGGTGGGTCGTCAGCAAGAACAAGGACACCGCCGCCGATTATTTTCTCGCAGGCCGCAACTTGGGCTGGTGGGTTATCGGCGCATCCATCTTCGCCTCCAACATTGGTTCGGAACACATCGTTGGTCTGGCAGGCTCTGGGGCGAAGGACGGCGTCGCGCTTGCCCACTACGAACTGCACGCATGGTGTCTGCTCGTGTTAGCCTGGGTGTTCGTGCCATTTTACATGCGGTCCATGGTGTTCACGATGCCCGAATTTCTGGAGCGCCGTTTCTGCACCAAATCGCGTTACGTGTTATCCATTTCGTCGCTGCTTACATTCATCGTCTCCAAGATTGCCGTGGGCATTTTCGCCGGCGGCGTGGTGTTCGGCACGTTGCTGCCGGAATTGCATCTGGATCTAGGGCCGCTGCACCTCGACAGTTTTTGGATTGGCTCGATTGCGGTCATCGTGTTGACCGGACTCTACACCGTGATCGGCGGCATGCGCGCGGTAGCCTACAACGACGCCGTGCAGGTGATCGTGCTCATCGGCGGCTCGGCGCTCTTGACAATTTACGGCCTGGTCAAGCTCGGCGGATGGCATGAATTGAAAACGCTTTGTGGCTCAGACATGTTCAACCTCTGGAAACCGCTCGTGCCCGCCGGGCAGATCGCCACCTGGTCGCCAGTGAAGGAACTCGATGGCGCTGGCAACGTCGTGCGGCAGGCCTGGTATTTCAACGGCAACTTCCCGTGGCTGGGCATGGCGATCTGCGCACCGGTCATCGGCCTGTGGTATTGGTGCACCGACCAATACATCGTTCAACGCGCCCTCGGCGCACCGAACCAGAGAGTCGCCCGCCAAGGCAGCATCTTCGCCGCGTTCCTGAAATTGTTTCCCGTGTATCTGTTCATCATCCCCGGCCTGATCTGTTACGCGCTGGCCAAGAGCGGGAAGATTCCCGCGCTGACGGAAGCGTTCAACCAGCCGAACGGGTCACAAGGCGCATTCCCGCTCCTGGTGCAACATCTCCTGCCAGCGGGTTTGCGCGGCATCGTGGTGGCCGGCTTGCTTTCGGCGCTGATGGGCTCGCTGGCGGGCGTGTTTAACGCCTGCTCGACGTTGTTCACGGTGGACATCTATGAGAAACTGCGGCCCAAAGCGACGCAGAGCGAGATTGTTCGCATGGGGCGCATCGCGACGGGCGTGATGGCGGCCATTGCGCTGGCGTGGATACCGGTCGTGAAGGGCGCGCACGGACTCTACCACTATCTGCAATCCATCCAGGGTTACCTCGCGCCGCCGATCTTCGTGGTGTTTTTCTTCGGCGTGTTCTGGAAACGGCTCAACGCGAAAGGCTGTCTCTGGGCGATGGTCGTCGGGTTTGTGGTGGGCTTGTTCCGCATGTTGGTGGACACGCCGTGCACGCTGGATGCCAATTTCCATTACCGTGAAGGCTCGTTCTTCTGGATCGTGAACAACATCAACTTCCAGTACTTCAGCATCCTCATCACCCTCATCTCGGCGGTCGTGATGGTGGTGGTCAGTTATTTAACCGCCGCACCGGATGAGGCGCAGATCAAAGGCCTGACCTTTGCGACGGCCACCGCAGAGGACAAAGCCGTGACGCGCGCGAGCTGGGGAACGGCGGAAGTTGTGTATTCACTGATTATCATGGTGTTCATCACGTTTGCCTACCTCTATTTCCGGGGTTAACAGAATGCTTTTATGATGGTGTTGTTTGGGAAAAGTTATTGATCTTGAAAAATAATTACCTTTGTAATGCGCGATGTTTTTCCCGCCCAAAGCCATTCTGGCCATATTTGCCTGCCTGCCGCTAACTCTTTGTGGGGCATTTGCAGAGGCTGAGTCTACGAGCCTGGTCTACGCCGGGTTTGAGGATGGCTTGGCGTCCTGGCAGGTGACCGGCGACGTGAGGCTGGAAACGGCCGCACCGCTTGAGGGCAAAGCTTCTCTGCGCATCGGGCCGGGTGCAGGTTCGGTTTCCCAACGTGTGCATGTTGGAAACGGTGATCACCTCTGGATTGCAGTCTCCTATAAATCCGAACCGGCGAATGCAGCGAGATTGATTGTTCGCTATCTGGATCAGTCTGGCAGCGAATTGATGCGGCTAGATTCCGCAAAGGACATTAAACCGACCGACAAGCAGAAACCGGGCAAGTTGAGCTTCTACATGAAAGAGCATCCCCTGACCTCGGATGTGGAAGTGGTTATTTCCAAGGACAGTGTCGGCGGTTACATCCTCGCGGATCAAATCGAATA
>JAPLTZ010000189.1 GCA_026397895.1 Verrucomicrobiota bacterium
ACGACGACGAGGTCGAATTCCGGCGCGCGCATCTGCCAGCGGACGATGACGAAGTTGCCGCCGGTCGGGTTGCCGTCCCACGCGGCGCGCGGCGAAAGCAATCGGCCTTCGCCGTGGCCGACGGCGGAGTTTTGCAATGCGGCGAGGAGCTGGTCGTAGAGCGCGGCGATGGCGGGTTCGGGCTTTTCGGCGGGGCGACGGCCCATCTGCACCGGGAAATGGTGGGGCGCGCCGGTGAGTTGGCCTTCGTGGAGAAATCTCATTCCGGGCAGGCCGAGAATGGTGAGGGCGGCGGCGCGATGCTGCGGCAGGGTCAGACGCGGGCCGATGCGTTTTTCGTCGTGGTTTTCCAGGAAGTGCGCGCTGGCGGCAACGTAGGCGGCGGGGGAATTCAGCAGGTAGGGTTGCACTTCAGGCGTGCTTTGGCTGACGAGCAGATCGAAGAGGTGTTTGTCGTAGGTGTAGTCGAAGCCGAGCGATTGCAGGCGGCCTTCGAGACTCCAATAGACTTCGGCGAGGAACAGGAAGCCGGGTTGCACGCGCTTGACGGCGGGAATGGCGTCGGCCCAGAACTCGGAGGCGGGCGCGGGGTCGCCGGGCTGGACGGGCATGTGCGCATGTCGCAGCGGACGCCGTCGCAGCGGGCGGCGATGGATTGGAGCAATTCGAGCATGGCGGCGCGGGCGTCAGCGCGGCGGTAGTCCACCTGCACGGTATCGATCCACGGGCAGAAATGCGGGTCTTTGCCGTGCGCGATCCAGCGCGGGCCGGCGTGGGTGAGGGAGGGGAATGTGCCGGGGCGTTCGGCATGATTGTGCACGAGCCATTCGGGATGGGCGGTCACCCACGGATGGTCGATGCCGAGGTGGTTGGGGACGAAGTCGAGGATGAGCTTCAGGCCGCGGGCGCGGAGTTGCTCGCGGAATTTCCGCAGGCCGGCCTCGCCGCCGAGCGCGGCGGGCACCTGGTAGTCGGCGATGGAATAGCACGAGCCGGCGATGTCCTCATCCTCCCAGCCGGGCAGGAGGTGGTTGTAGGCGTTGAGGAGGTCGGCGTGTTTGAAGGCCTCGGCGCGCGCGCGCGGGCCGGTGGTCCAGACGCCCATGAGCCAGAGGTGCGTGAAGCCGCGCCGTTGCCAATCGGCGAATTCGCTTTCCGGCACATTGGCGAGCGTGATGGGGCGACCGGCAGCGAGAGAAAGTGGGCGCAGCCAGCAGCGGGTGTTGATCTCGTAGAGCAGCGGGTGAATCATGGCGCGCACAGCCGTCAACTGTTCAGGACTTTCAGCGCCTTCTTCGGATTGGACACGCGCATGATCATCAATCCTTTTTTGGCGTCCGGCGCGGTGGCGCAGTAGCAATACTCGATATTGATCTTGGCGTTGGCCAGCTTGTGCGCGATGCGCGAGAGCGAACCGGGCTGGTTGAAGCCGTCCACCATGATCACATCGCCCTCCACGACGAGGACGTTGTGCTCCTCGAAAATCTGGAGCGCGCGGCGATAGTCGCTGACGACGAGCCGCACGACGCTGTGATCCACGGTGTCGCTCGTGGTGATGGCGTAGATGTTGATCCTGGCCTGGCCGAGCGCGTCGGCGAGGCGGGCGAGCGTGCCGGGCGCGTTTTCGAGGAAGAGGGCGAGCTGTTTGGCGAGTTGCATAAATTGATCCTGGGTTGTGGCCGGGCGGGTTTTCCGCGAACTGACCGCAAGCTAGCAAAGCGCGCGGAAGCGCAAAAGGATTTTCCGCCGCAGCTCAGCTTTTCACGCCCCGGAACTGCCGCAGCGCAATCCACGGGTCCACCCGCGCCACCAGAAAGTGCGCCCAGTCCTGCTGCCACCGCTGCCAGAAAGTCTGCGTCTCGCGCCAGGCGACCGGCTCAATCCGCCGGCAGTGAACCAGCAGCCGGTCAAACACCGCCCGCGCCCCGGCGACGACGGTTTCGTCCTCCAGCCGCAGCATCAATTCGTAATTCAAGTTGAGGCTGCGCACGTCCAGATTCGCCGAGCCGACGAACGCCACGCCGTCCACCACCAGCAGCTTCGCGTGCAAAATCTGCGGCTGATACTCGTAAATCTCCACCCCCGCGCGCAGCAGCCGACGATAATAGCTGCGCCCCGCCAGTTGCGAGAGCAGCACGTCGGACTTGCCCGCCAGAATCAGCCGCACCCGCGCGCCGCGCCGCGCCGCGCGCATCAGGTCCCGCCGCACCCGCCGCGTCGGCAGGAAATACGCCGTGACAATCCGCACGTCCCTGGCATGGGCGAGATCGTGGCCCAGCGCGTTTTGGATCGGACTCGCGCCGCGACCCGGCTGACTCAACAAAAGTTTTCCGCCGCCGACCGCCGCCGACGTGCGCCGCGCCTTGAACGCCCGCAATCGCAACAGCGGCTTGCGGTGAAAATCCGCGAGCGCGAACAGTTCATCGAACGAAGCCGCGAGCTGCGTGGCCACGGATTCTTCCAGCCGCACACCGATGTCGCACCAGCCGCGCGTCACGCCGTCGCCGGCGTATTCATCCGCGAGATTGAAGCCGCCGACGAAAACCACGCGCTCGTCGCAGACCAGCAGCTTGCGATGATCCCGCACGCCGTAACGCCAGAACCGGATCGGATTGAAGAACCGCATCTCCGCGCCCGCCGCAACCAGCGGAACGAAAAAATCATCCGGCAACAGCCACGAACCGAACGCATCCACCAGCACCCGCACCCGCACCC
>JAPLTZ010000176.1 GCA_026397895.1 Verrucomicrobiota bacterium
ACAACGTGCTCGTCGCCCACTGCGAATCAATGATCCGCTCGCCAGCGCGCGTGTCGCCGTAGGCGAACTGGAAGACCTTTGTATCAATGAACGGCGTGACGCCGGCGGGAGTCGCGCTCATGTCCGGCCCGCTGACGTCAATGCCGCTGGCGAGGAAGAGCGAGTAAAGCTCCTTGATGCCCGGCAGCCGCCAGTCGGTGAAGCCGCCGAACTTCGCCGCGTTGAGCTTGGCAGGCAGCGCCTGCGCCTGCGCGAATGTCAGCTTGTCCGCGGCAGTGAGCGCGCCGTTGCCGGCGCGGTCCGGGCTGCGCTGCCAGGTGAGGCCGGTGACGTTGTCGCGCACCGTCAAGCCATCCGCGCTCAACGTGTAGCTCGCCGGGTTGCGCGCGAACTGCGCGTCCTGGCCGTAAAACGCCTCGCCTTTTTTCGGCGGCGCGATTTCGCGCTGGTTGTCGTAACACTTCGTCTGGCCCGTGCCGACGATGGGGTAAGTTTGCGCGGCGACCAGGCGGGCTGTTGCCAGCACGAGCCCCAATGTCACCGAAAGATAACGGAGGTGTTTCATAGCCTCACACTATGCAATTTGACCTTAAGAATACGTGAAGCCAGAAATTCAGCGCGGTTTCAGCAAGTAATCATGTCCCACCGTCGTAGATTCATGGCGGTCGAGGCGCACATACTCCACCCGCGCCCCCATCGCCCCGATTGTCACCCGCAAATAGCCCGAGCCGGCAAGGATGACCCCGCTGTTGTAACCATATTCCGCTGCACTGCGCGTGCTGGCCTTCGGATCGCCGGGTTGCGGCACTTCCTGATACACGATGCCATCGAGTTCTTGCCTGGCGTAGAGATGGTCGTGGCCGTGAAAGACGGCGGTAATGTGATTCTGCACGAGCAACTGATGGATCGGCGCAGCCCAGCCGGGACGATGCTGCGGAAAACCATCCGTGCTGTCGGCGTTTCTGCCGCCCCACTCGTAGAACGGCGCGACCTCCACGCCGCCGCGTCCTTGCCGGTCCGCGCCGCCGACGAGGTGGTGGATGAACACGAACTTGAACTTCGCCTGGCTCGCTTCGAGCGTGCGCTTGAGCCAGTCGTATTGCTCCCGACCGAGCGTGCGAAACCAATTGTCGTCATTACGCCGGGCGTTCGGCGAAAACCAGAACGGATCAAGCACCACGAACAACGCGTTGTTCGTTTCCCATGCATAGTAGTTGCGCCCGTCCGGCGCGAATGGCTCGGGGAAATATTTCATCCGCATCGCCCGCGACCAGACAGCAAGGTTGTTTGTCGTGCCGTCGAGATAACGTCCGCACTCGCCGTCGTGATTGCCGATGACAAGATGCAAGGTCGTGCCGAGCAGATCGAAATAGCGCCGCTGGTCGAGATACTGCTGCGCCGCAACGGCGCGGTTTGTCAGCTTCTCGGACATGAACGTGTCGCCGAGGTCAACGTGGAACGCCGGCTTATCCGCCGCCGCGCGCTTCAGCGTGCGTTGGTAAAACTCGCGGTCGGTGTGGTCGTCAAGATGCGAGTCGGCGGTGATGGTGAAAACAAATTGGCCGTCCGCCAGCACCGTGCCAGCAGACAACAAGAGCGCGAGTGCGAAGCGGATCATTTCCTCTCCTTTCGCTTGCCGCCTTGCTTGGTTGGCGGCGGCTTGGTGGGGTCAAAATTTGGATTCGGCTTCGGCATCTGCGCGTTCACCGCCGCAAGATAAGCCGTCAGCCGCCGGTTCAGTTCCGCAACCTGGTCCGGCAGTTCGCGGGCGAGGTCGCGACGCTCGCCGGGGTCGGCGGCGAGGTTGAACAACTGCAACGCGCCTGTTTCGTAGGCGCGGATCAATTTGAAATCGCCCAGCAGGATCGCGGACGCCGGGCCAATCTCGTCCTTGTCGTAGTGCGGGAAGTGGACGACGAATTCCTCGCGCGGACGCGTCACGATTCCCTTGCCGCCGTTGGTCAGAACCGCCGCGAAACTGCCGCCCTCAACGCCTTTCGGCAGTGGCTCGGCGACGTGCGCGAGCGCGGCGATGGTCGGAAAAATGTCTTCGCCAATCGCGCGGACGTGCGAGCACGCACCCGGCTGGATGCCCGGCCCGCGGACGATGAGCGGCACGCGCAGGCCGCCCTCGGAAACCGTGCCCTTGCCGCCGGCGAACGGCGGATTGCGTCCCGGCGTGCCGTGGTCGGTGGTGAAGATGACGAAGGTGTTCGTCGCGATGCCAAGGTCGTCGAGCTTCGCCAGCATCTGCCCCAATGCGAGGTCGAGATCCCAATCCGCCGCTGCCTCGGCGAGTTGCCGCTCATCGAGATGGCCGCCCCAACTCTTCACGGCGGCGAACGCTTGCGGACTGGCTTGACCTTCCCCTCGCGAGGCGTAATGCGACATCTGGAGATAAAACGGCTTGCCCGCCTTGACCTGCCGCGCCGCGAAATCCATCCCGCGCGCGGTCATGCCGTAAAGTTCCTTGGGATGCGGGTTCTCCACTTCGTCCGGACCGCCGTTGTTGGTCGGGCCGTCGCTCTCGTCAAAGCCGTGCTGCGCCGGACTCACGCGGCCGACGTGCCACTTGCCGAAGTGCGCCGTCGCGTAGCCCGCGCACCGGAGCAACTCCGCGATGGTCGTCTCGCCCGCCGGCAATTCCGTGGAAGCATTCGGCGTGATGACGCGGCCGTTGGTTTCGCCGGCGCTGTCGCGTCTGCCTTCGTTCACGAAGGTCATGTGGAGTTGCGCCGGGCTTTTGCCGGTGAACAGCGCCGCGCGCGACGGCGTGCAGCGCGGCGAGGCGGCGTAGAAATCCGCAAACCGCATTCCGCCCGCCGCGAGCTTCTCCAAATTCGGCGTGCGCACGGACGCGCTCCTTGACGCGGGCACGGCATCGTCCATCTGCACCGACGTGCTGCTCCAGCCGTGACCTTCGCCAAGGATGACGACGAAGTTGGGCGGCGTCCCGGCAAAAGAACGACCGCCAAGCACCGCAAAGAGAAAAGCCGACAGGACGAGTTTGCGATGCGTGGTCATGGCGCGAAGAAACTCAATATCACTTTGCCGCCACGCCGAACAGGAAATCCGTGTTCGCGATCTTCGGCGTGTTGATCGGGGTCGAGTAGAGGAACGGGCCTTGGGGGTCGGCCGGGTTGGTGGTGCGCAAGCGGGCCAGCGTCTGCTTCTGCGGCGCGGTCAATGTCTGGCCGACCTTCGCGAAGGCGGTCGCGTAGAGATACGACATTTCTCCGTCCAGTTCGCCGTAGCGTTTCGACAGGGCCAGCACTTTGGCCTTGTCGGCGGATTCGTTTTTTTGAAAACGCCGCAGTTCGGTCGCGATGGCGCGGCGCGTGGCGACGATTTCCGCCAAATCTTTGCGCTGAAAATCAATCACGTCGGTGATGAGTTTCCGCTGGGCGGCGGTCAGCGTGACGAGAAAAGCTTCGCCACTGTCGCCGGTGAGCGAGGTGCTGATGGAGTAATCCTGCTTGCCCATCGCCGGCGCGGTCTTCATGCCGAAGCCGCCGAAATACATCCCGTGCCGCTCGGGACAGAAGTAGGTGTCCGCCTCCAGCGAGCCGGCGAACCACGCGAACATCTCGCTGGCATAGGTCATCACGGCGACGTTGACGTCATGGGACATGCTCCGCTTGTCGAGTTGCTCCGGCATGTCCGGCCAGGTGCGGGAATCGCCGAACTTCAGCTTGGCCAGCGCGGCTTTCTGCGCGTCGCTCAAGCCGTGGATGATGCCGCCCATGACCTGCGCCCGCCGAAATGACAACTGGCCGTCGAGTTCGTAAAGGCTGGCCGAACATTTCACCACCGCGCTCTTGTCCAAGCCCCGGCTGTCGGCGGGGAGATTGTTTTCAAGATTACGGCGGAACGCCTTGATCAACGGCAACCGCAGTTCGGCGAAACGGCGGATGTCGTTTTCCTGCTCCACCGCGAGCGCCAGAAGCTGCGTCTTCTGGCCGTCGTTGAGGACGGCCAGCATGTTGTGGGCGATGCGTGTCAGAAACGACGTGTTGTGTCCGCCCTCCTTGGCGTCAATGTCCCGCATGTATTGAAATCCAAAATAGTCGGAGACCTTGCCAGGCGGCAGGAAAGTATCGAGGCCAAAGTCGCCGGTCAGGAACGCGAGGCCGTCGAAGGCGATGGTGTGAAGCTGCGCCTGATCGGACACGGCTTGTTCAAGCGAATATTGCCGGCCTTGTTTGAGTGGATGAGGTTGGTTTTCCTGCGCTGGCGCGGCAAAGACGCATGCGAGAACGATGAGTGCAGTGACAAGGCTGATGATTTTCATGGCCTCACTCTATGCGACCCAACCTTAAGGAATGGTGAAGAATGCGAAACCTCGCGTTTTCACGGCGTGACCACAGGGTCGTAGGTGTCCAACGAAGTGCGGGCGATGCGGAAAAAGTTTTGGTTCGCGCTCGCTGCGATGTTTGTCGCCGTCGCCGTTCCCGCCGCGCGCACGTTGATCGCGTTCGTCGTCCATGTCGTGAAATTCGTGGTGGCTTCCACGTTGTAATGCCCGCCCTCCACGCTGCTCCACGTCAGTGTGACCGTGCCGCCGATTTTTTGCGGCGCTTGAATGACGCTCGCTGCGCCCGCGCCGCCGAGGTAGTTGGTGTAGTTCGGAGTCTCGATGCTGGTGAAGCCGACCGTCGCGGGCGCGCCGTAATCGCCGCCGGTGCGCGTGCCGTAGAATTGCAGGCCGATGATGTAGGGAAACGCCGGGACGCCGTTGGTTTCGACCGTGGTGAAGTAGGCGTAAGTGCCGGCGGGGAATTCCGGCGTCTTGCAGAAACGCCCGTTGTAGCGGTCGAGATCGTAGAAGACGCCACCCGGCTGATTGGTGACGCCGGGCGCGTAGCCGTGGTCGGCGAGGTGGTCGAAGTCCTGCACATACCAGCCCATCGGAAAACCCGCGCTGACGTTCGGGCCGTTGCTGGTCGTGGGCTTGCCGATGTCGAGCGCCCACTGCGGATACGAGGTGCGGCCGGTGACGTTGAGGGTGGTGGTGCCGTAATTCCCATCGCGCGCCACATAGCCGCTGACGATGCGGCGGATGGCGGAGCTGGTGTTCGTCGCGTTGGAATAGCCATACGGACCGTAAATCGGGTAGCCGTCGAACGCCCAGCCGAGAATCGGCGAGTGGCCGGGCAGCGCGGGATTTTCGGTGTAGGTGTGG
>JAPLTZ010000238.1 GCA_026397895.1 Verrucomicrobiota bacterium
CTTTCACCAGCGCGGCTACAGGGACGGCGGAAAGGAGAAAGCGCCGGTCAATTCGGGCGCACGTTACGGCGAGCGGAGGCGGTAGAGGCGGGCGGGATAATTCGACCACTGCGAATCGCTGAAATAGAACGCGTCACCGGTGAGCGTGTTGGTTTGCAGCGGAGTCCAGACAGGATTTGCCAAGTCCGTGCAACCATCCACCACGACGGTCTGGCCGCTGGCCCAACTGACGTTGAACCCGAATTGATTCGTCTGCACACCGAAGTTGGCGTCGTTGATTTGCGCCTGTGGATTCCACAATACAGCAGGAATATCTCCAAATGGTGAGCTCCAGTTTGTCTTCCCCGGCAAGTAATACACGGTCGCGTCAGCGCTTGTGTAAATGAACACGTTTGGTCCTATAACAGGGGCGTTACCTTTGAAATAAATGTGTGACAGGTTTTCGCAAGCCCCAAATGCTGACTCTTCAATGTTGGTGACACTGTCGGGGATCGTGACGCTGGTCAGACTGGAACAGAAAAGAAATGCCGCAAGGTAAATGCTTTTTACACTTGTGCCAAAAGTGACGTTGGTCAGACTTGAACAATACCTGAAAGCTTCCCATTCGATGTTGGTAACACTGTCAGGAATCACAACGCTGGTCATGCGGATGCAACCATAAAACGCAGCTCCCTTGATACTGGTAAAGCTGTTTGGAATGACAACATTGGGCAGGCTAGAGCAATACTTGAACGCTGCGGACCCGACACCGGTGAGACCTTCGGAAAGTATGACATTGGTCAGATTGCCACATTCAGAAAATGCTGAATCCCCAAAACGGGTAATGCTGCTGGGAATCACAACTTGGCATAGACCACTGTTATTGAATGCAGAATTACCGATGTTGGTAACACTGTTTGGAATCGTGACGCTGGTCAGGCTGAATTTGTTCTGGAACACACTGTCTCCAATGCTGGTCACTGGCAGGCCATTGGTCATAGCGGGAATTATCACTTCCCCACCAGAGCCGGTGTAGAGCGTGATGGTGATAGCGCCGTTGTTGGTCGTAAACCTGAATTGCGCCTGCCCCACGGCGGGCAGCAGCAAACCAAGCAACAACACCAGCAACCTGAAGGAAGTTTTCATCATCGGCCTTTGGTATTTAGACACGTTCGGTTTCCAACGCACAAGCCATTTGCAGCGGCAGGTTCAGATAGTAGGCGGCGTAAGAAAACCCATTCGTCATCCCAATCTGCGCCCATCCGCGAAATCTGCGGACAAACCCGCCCGTCATTCCTGCGGATAAACGAGGATGCGGTCGTGGACGATGATGATGAGGTCGTTCTTTTTGTCGCCGGTCACGTCGGCCACGGCGGCTTCGCGCGGCTCGGGCAAGTCGCTGCGGCGGTTGCGGAAGGTGCGTTCCTCGAAGACCTGCCAGCGGTTCGCCGGCACGAGCTTGCGGTGCGCGTCGAACACGACGAGGTCGAGGTAGTTCTTGGCCGTTTCCATGAAAACCAAATCCTTGCGGCCATCGCTGTCGAGGTCGCCGGTGACGACGTCGTTGAGGTAGCCGTCCTTGATGGGCGTCTCGTAGCCGTCGAGGTCGGCGAATTCCCACGCCTCACCGCGCAGCGACTGCCACGCGATGGCGTTCTGCCCCTGCAACGCCACGGCGTTGAGGTTCGTGCCGCCCAGCGCGAGCGGGCGCAGGGTGATGCCGGAGAAATCCGCGTAGAGCGGCAACTGGAGATTACGAACCACCTGCCACGCGCCGGCGGCATCGCGCTCGGCGAGCGTGAGGGCCTTGCGCTCGCCGTCGAGCAGGAAGAGGGAGGCGGTGGCGTTCGTGCCGTTGGGGACCGCCGCCGCGCCGATGAGCCGGGAGTTGCTGCCTGCGCCGTTGATCTGGTCCTTCACCTGAAACACCCAGCCGGGTTTGTTCGTGGAATTCATCGGTGCCGCCTCCGGCTTGAGCACGACGGCGCGGAGGAAATTTTTCTGCGGCAGGAGCAGTTCCGGTTTGCCGTCGCCATCCACATCCGCCGATGCGAGCCACGGCTGCTCCATCGTGCCGCCGGGCGGGGCGACATCGGTCTCCTCGAAATCCTTGCCGGGGACTTGCAGCAGCACCTTGATTTTCTCGTAGGGGATGAGCACGACGAGGTCGGCGAGGCCGTCCTGGTTCACATCGTGAATGGCGAGCGCGACGGGGTTGGATTTGAAATTGTCGCTGAGCTTTTGGACTTTGTTCGTGCCGGCGGCGGTGCGGGTGAGCAGCACGCGCTTGCCGTCCTGGTCGAGAATCACCGCGAGCACGGGCTTCGCGCCGGGCTTGAGCGCGCCGACGGCCATCGCGAGCGGCTTGCCTTCGGCGGGGATGAGCGTGGGGAACGGCAGGAGCTGCTTGTCATCGAGCCGCGTCACGCCGATGCGCCAGGAGCTGCTTGTCATCGAGCCGCGTCACGCCGATGCGCCGCTCGTCGGCGCTGAGCAGGAAAATATCCGGCTTGCCGTCGCCTTCCCAGTCGGCCACGGCGATGTCGGTGATGCCGGTGAGGGTGGAGAATTTTTTCGGCGCGGCGAGGGTGCCGTCGGGTTTCTGGAAAAAGACGGAGAGCTGGCCGCTGTCCGGCTCGGCGACGAGGAGGTCGGGGAGGCGGTCGCCGTTGATGTCGGCCCAGACGAGGCCGCGGCGGGTCTTGTCGGTTTTGTTGAGCGGGAGAACGTTGAACTGCGCCTGCTGGAACGCGCCGGAGAGTTTCTCGCCGGCCTTGCGGACGAAGTGCGAGACCTGCGCGCGCCCGGAGTTCTGCGCGATGGTGACGACCTGCGTCTCCTTGTTCTGCTCCAGATTGTCGGCGGCGTAGCTGCGGATGCGCGGGATGGTGAAATAGATTTCCGGGCCGAGCTGGCCCTCGGCGTTCTGCAGGCGGAAGCGGAACGGCGTGGGGCTGTCCCAGTTGACGAGGAGGAGGTCGTTGCGCCCGTCGCCGTCGATGTCGAGCACCTGCACGGCCTTGACGGCGCCGGTGAAGGGGATTTTCTGCGGCTCGCCGAAAGTGCGGTCGGCGGATTGCGGGAGGAAGTAGACGAAACTTTCCGCGAGCAGGAGCAGGTCGGCGCGGCCGTCGCCGTTGAGGTCGCCGGCGACGAGGGCGTTGGGCGTGAGCTGGGCGTCATCAATGAGCCAGCGCTTGGGCGCGCTCCAGCCGTTCGTGCCCTGATTGTATTGCACGACGAATTCCTTCGGCTCGCCGTAGTAGGCGATGTCAGGGCGGCCATCGCCGTTCAGATCAGCGACGACGAGGGAGGCGATGCGTTTTTCGGAGGCGATGGAATCGATGCGGAAGCGGGCGTCGGGCGGGAGGTCGTTGAGTTCGCGTTTGGCAACAGGCCGGGCGGTGGCGACGGGGTTGGTTTTGCCGGTCTGGTTGTAGAGAAGGTTGATCTTGGCGCGACCGTTGTTGACGACGATCAAATCCTGCAAGCCGTCGCCGTCGAGGTCGGCGAGGTGCAATTGGCCGATGTCGTTATCAATGGGAAAAACTTCCGGGCCGGAAAAGCCGAAGCGGTTGGTGTTGGCGACGGCGTTGGTCTCGGCGGCGCGCAGGCTGGCGCAGGCAAAAAACACGGCGGCGGCGAGGACGAACAGGCGGCAGGGGAAATTATTTTGGCATCGCATAGACGCGGCGAAAGTTGCCAGCGCCGGCAAAGATTGGCGAGCCTATTCCCGGACGGGCATTGTCCGAATTTGAAATGGTAGGGACATCGCGCTGCGATGTCCCCGCCCGCAGCGGAGCGCAGGGCGGAACGAACGTGGCAAGGCGAGTCTCTCGCATTCGATTCCGTCCCGACTCCGAGTCGGGACGGGGACGGCGCAGCGCGCCATCCCTACCAATTTAGGACACGGCCCTCGGACGGGAATCAGGGTTTCGCGGCGGCGGGCTGGGCGGACTGGTCGAGCAGGGATTCCAATTCCGCGTTGCGGCCCTGCCCGGCGGCGAGCGCCTTCTGGTAGTGCCAGCGGGCGAGTTCGACCTGCGGCGGATTCTGGGTGAGATAGATGACGGCGAGGTTGTTGTGGGCGCTGCCGTATTCGGGGTCAAGCTGGATGGCCTTGCGCAGGGCGGTCTCGGCGGCGGCGCGCTGGCCTTTCTGGCTCAAGGTGACGCCGAGAAAATTCTGGATTTCCGCGTCCTTGGGGTTGAGTTCGGCGGCATGGCTCAAGGCATCGAGCGCCTGATCATATTTGCCCTGCCGGAAACGGAGGTTGCCGAGGACGCCGAGGCTGAGGTGGCGAGGTTGCCGAGCGTGTAGACGTTGCGGGGGTCGAGGTCGAGGACTTCGAGATATTTGGCGCGCGCCTGTTCGTAGTTGTGCTGGGCGAAAAGTTTCTGGGCTTCGAGGATAAGGTCGGACGCGCCAGTGGGCAGCTTGGGGCGGGTCTTCTTGTCGCCGGCGGTGCTGGCGAGCGTGGCGGATTCGGGGCGGCGGAACAGGGCGAGTTCTTCCGCCGTGAACGGAATCGGCGTGGCTTCGAGGACGTTCAGCTTGGCGCGCAGCTTGGCGAGCTGGGTCTGGGGCTGTTCCATGGCGAGCTTGTCCTCGGGGCTGGCGACGGGCGCGGCCTTCTTGCGCTCGGTGAGTTGCTTGTT
>JAPLTZ010000285.1 GCA_026397895.1 Verrucomicrobiota bacterium
CATCATGAACCGCGCGAACGCCACGACCATCGCCCAGCGCGCGATGGAGGCCGGGATGCGCACGCTCCGCACCCACGGCTGGAACAAGGTCAAGGCCGGCAAAACCACCATCGAAGAAGTCCTGCGCGTGACCCAGACCGAGGAACACATGGCCGCGCTTGGCGACGACAGCAAGACGGAGATTTGGACGAGACGTTGATATGGCGCGCTGGCATTCATGCAACATCCTGCAGGTCGGCGCCGCCCGCCGCGTCTGGCAGTTCGACGCCCGCAAGGCCGACTGCCCCCTCAACCGCGAGCAGGCCGTCGCCGCCGGCCAGCCGTTGCCGGAAAATCTCGTCGCCAAAAGTTGGACCACTCTCTGGCAACCCAAGCTCAACGTCGCGTGGCTCGCCGCCGAACACGTCTTCCTCCGCGTCGTCCACCTGCCGCAGGCCGACCTCGCGGAGACGCGCGCGATGGTCGAGTTCCACACGCAGATGGCGTGGAGCATCCACGTTTTGCCCGCGCCGGAAACCAAACCCGCCGCGCCCGTCCTGCCGCGCCAAAGCGAAGCGACGGCGGGCGAAGGCGAGAAGCCGAAGGAAGCGTTGCAGACCATCATCGTCGTGATGGTGGCGCGCAATCTCGTCGAAGAATTTCTCGGCACGCTGGAGAAAGACGGCTTCCTCGCCGACCGCCTCGAAGTCCCGCTGATTGACCAGTTGCAGAATGCTGCCGCCAGCGGTGAAGGCCTGTCGCGCCGAAGCGCAGCGGAGGCGGACGCGTGGATTTACCTCGCCGACGAAAAGACCGGCGCGCTCGTCGCGTGGTGGTTCGGCGGCGCGCTGCAAAGCCTCGGCTTCATCAATTTGCCGGCGGACAAAAACGCCACCGACCTCCTCCGCGAACAGCTCACGCAGATGACCTGGGCCGGCGAACTCGAAGGCTGGTTGCGCGGCGTTCCGCAGTGGCACATCGTCACCGCCGGCGACCGCTCGGCGGAATGGCAGGCGCAGTTCGCCGCCGCGCTGGACGCGCCGGTGAAGCTCGTGCCCGCCGCCGCCGCCGGCCAGCTTGCCGCCGCCACCGCCCGCCGCGTGACGCAGGCCGGCGATGACGCGAACCTCCTCCCGCCCGAATATTCCGCCCGCTACCACCAGCAGTTCGTGGATCGCCTCTGGATGCGCGGCCTTTTCGCCGCCCTCGGCGTGTTCTTCATGTTCGCGCTGATTTTTCTCAGCGCCGTCAAGTTTGTGGGCCATCAGGCCGCCGGCGTGGAAGAACAAGTCGCCGAGCGCGGCGGCAGCTACACCAACGCCATTCAACTGAAGGCGCGTTATCAGATTCTGAAAGACCGGCAGGACTTGAAATACGCCGCGCTCAACTGCTGGCAGACCACCGCCCGCCTCCTGCCCGAAGGCGCGACCTTGAACGGATTGGATTTCCGCGACGGCAAAAAACTCACCCTCACCGGCACCGCCGGTTCGGATCAGGCCACCGCCATCACCGAGTTCAACACCGCCATCCGCAAGGCCGAGGTCAACGGCCAGCACCTGTTCGGCAAGGTGGAGTCGCTCACCTACAACCAGAACCCCGCCAACAACACCGTCACCTGGAGTTTTTCGTGCGAGGTCAGCCGCGCGGAGGAAGCGCCATGACCAATCCGCTGGACAAATTGAACCTCCGCCCCTTCGAGCGCCGCCTCGTCGTCGGCGTCCTGCTCCTGGTCTTCCTCATCGTCGTCATCTGGATCTGCCCTCGGCCCAGCGACTGGAGCGAAGCCCAATACCGCCTCGCCGACGCCCGCGCCAAACTCGCCGACTACGAGGCTGCCATCGCCCAGAAAGGCGACTACGAAAAGAAGATCAGGGAATTCGAATCTGAAGGCGCCGCCGCCGTCGCGCCCGACGACCAGGCCAACCAATTCCTTCGCACCGTCCAGAACCAGGCCGCCGTCAGCGGCGTCAGCATCATGAGCATCGCCCGCCAGACCACCGCCACCAACGTCTTCTTCCTCGAACAACGCCAGACCTTCACCGTGCAGGCCAACGAGGAACAGCTCGTGGACTTCCTCTACCAGCTCGGCTCCGGCGATTCCATCATCCGCGCCCGCGGCCTCTCGCTCCGGCCCAACCCGCCGCGCCAGCAACTCAGCGGCAACATTGACCTCGTCGCCAGCTACCAGAAAAACCCTACCGCCAAAACCGCGCCCGCCACCAAAACTTCCGCCCCGACCCCGCCGGCCAAAAAATCAACCACCAAGAAACCGTGAAAACCATCCTCGCCCTTTTCCTCGCGCTCACCGGCTTTGCCGTGACCGCCGCGCCGCAATTCCTCCCGCTGCCCGGCACCCCCGAAGGCGACGCCACCGCCAGCAAAGCGCCCGCCGCTGCTGCCACAATTCAACCAGCCACCAACACCGCCGCGCCGGTCACACCGAAGAATGTTCCCGCCGTTCCCAAAGCCGCGCCGGCTGCGGCCACCATGCCCACGCTGCCGCCG
The DNA here is from genome assembly GCA_026397895.1 of Verrucomicrobiota bacterium. GTDB lineage: Bacteria > Verrucomicrobiota > Verrucomicrobiia > Limisphaerales > JAFMIX01 > JAFMIX01. The sequence goes on from JAPLTZ010000285.1 coordinate 2,485, forward strand.
CCAACTTCCCGCGTCGTCCCCCGCCGGCTGTCCAACAACCCACCGCCTGCCACGCCCGCACCCGCACCCGCCGCGACTCCGGCGGCTTCCTCCACTCCCGACGCCGCTGCGGCCGCCGGCATGGCCAAACTTTTGGCCGCCAAGTCCGATGACCTGATGACCGTCGAAGCCTTGCGATTTCAAGCCATGCCGCTGGAACAGGTTTTGGATTTTTACGCCACGCTCGTCAACCGCACCATTCTCCGGCCCGCCTCGCTGCCCGCCGCCGCCATCACTATCAAAACCCAGACCGCCCTCACGAAATCCGAAGCCATCGAGGCGCTCGACAGCGTGCTGGGCATGAACGGCATCACGATGATCAACATCGGAACCAAATTCGTCAAAGCCGTCCCCGTCGGCGAAGCCAACCAGGCCGGCGCCGCCATCGAGAACCAGGCCAACGGCGACAACCTGCCGGAAGTGGGCGGCTACCGCACCCACGTCGTGCAGATGAAATATGCCAAGCCCAGCGAAGTCATGCCCGTCCTCGCGCCCTTCGCCAAAATCCAGGGCAACATCACCGCGCTCGACGCCAACGGCATCCTCA
>JAPLTZ010000287.1 GCA_026397895.1 Verrucomicrobiota bacterium
CAGCCCTCTGCCGCTTTGAAATAACGCGGGCGGTCGAAAGCGGCAGAGGGCTGCCGCAGTCCAAGACGCTGCCGCGCCATTTCTGCGCGCCAGAGCCCGCCGCATCGCAGGTTTCTCAAACCGCCTGCCAACACGTTTCGGCTGGATTCTCCCGGCGGGATGCAGTTTCTTCCCCGCGTGCCGAAGTGGTTCAAGTTCATCGTCGCCCTCCTGCTGCTGCCGTTCTGCTACGGCGCGGCGCGGGCGTCGGGGCGCGTGTTCGCCGCCAGCGGCAACGCCGACACCATCTGGGTGGCGCTCGCGGCAGGCGCGGCGTGCTGGGTGGTCATCTACCTGCTGCTGCCCAAGCCGATGTGGATTTACGTCTTTGGCCACGAGCTGACGCACGCGCTGTGGGCGTGGCTGTTCGGCGGCGACGTAAAAAAATTCAAGGTCACTTCCGCCGGCGGCCACGTCGTGGTGACCAAAACAAACTTCCTCATCGCGCTCGCGCCGTATTTCTTTCCCATCTACGTCGTGGCCGTGGTGCTGGCGTTTCTGGCGGGCAATCTCATCTGGCACTGGCAGGCCTACGCGGCGTGGTTTCACCTGCTCATCGGCGCGGCCTACGCGTTTCACATCACCTTGACGTGGCATATCTTGCAGACCCGGCAATCGGACATTACCGGGCAAGGTTATCTGTTCTCAGCGGTCGTCATTTTCCTCGGCAACATCACCGCGTTGCTCATCGCCGTGCCGCTGCTCGCGGCGCGGGTGGATTTGGCCGCGGCGTTCGGCTGGTGGTGGCAATTTTCGTGCGAGGCTTGGCTGCAACTCTTCCGGCTGGCGACGGGGCGTTGATAATTCATTCTTGATATGCCGCCCGGTTTCCGGCGAAATGTCCCCCGCATTGCTTCGCGCAATCAAATTATGGAACTTGGCGACATTCTCGGCCCGAACAACATTTTGCCCGAACTGCAGGCGACGAACCGCTGGGAGGCGATTGACGAACTCATCAGCAACCTCGTCCGCACGGAAAAGATCAAGCCCGAAGACCGCGAGGCCGTCACCGCCGCCGTCAAGAAGCGCGAGAACTCCATGAGCACCGGCATCGGCTTCGGCATCGGCCTGCCGCACGCCTCCACCGATCTCATCCACGAAGTCGTCGGCGCGCTGGGCCGCTCCAAGACCGGCGTCAACTTCGACGCCCTCGACAACCAGCCCGTCAACCTCGTCATGCTCTTCCTCGTTCCCCAAGGCCAGTTCCAGAAACACCTCCACACCCTCGCCAACATTGCCAAGCTGATGCACAAGGCCGAATTCCGCCAGGCCCTCGAGCAATCCCCCGACGCCACCACCATGCTCGGCATCATCAAAGACTTCGGGAAGAAATAATCGGTTCGGAGGGACGGGTTTCACGAGTCGCTGATTTTATCTGTGTTAATCTGTGCCCATCTGTGGCTAAACTCCCGCCGTGTTGCTGCACAAACAAATTGAACTGAAGCTCCAAGCCGCCGTCCTCGCCGCGTTGCCCGATGCGGATGTCTCTGCCGTCCTCGTCCGCCCGTGCGACCCAAAATTCGGCGATTACCAGAGCAACGCCCTCATGTCGCTCGCCAAGCAACGCAAGCTGAATCCCCGTCAGCTCGCCACCGACACGCTCGCCAAGCTGGACGTGAGCGAATGGTGCGAGAAGGTGGAAATCGTCGGCGCGGGCTTCATCAATTTCCGCCTCAAGCCCGCCGCACTCGCGCAAACCCTCGAAGCCGCCGCGCGCGGCGAGCATCTGTTCTTCGACAAGGCCGCGCAGCCAAAAACGGCGGTCATTGATTTCAGCTCGCCGAACGTCGCCAAGCCGATGCACGTCGGCCACATCCGCTCCACGATTCTCGGCGACTGCCTCACACGCACGCTGCGGCTGCTCGGCCACCGCGTCGTCGCCGACAACCATATCGGGGACTGGGGCACACAATTCGGCATGCTGCTCCTCGGCTGGAAAACCATCCTCGACCAAAGCGCGCTCAAGACCGACGCCATCGCCGAGCTGGAGCGCGTCTACAAAACCATCAACGAACGCTGCAAGGCCGACCCGCAGAATCTGGAACTCGCCAAGCAGGAACTCGTGAAGCTCCAGGGCGGCGACGCGGAGAATCTCCGCATCTGGCACGAGATGATTCGCCTCTCGCAGGTGCAGTTTGATACGATTTACGGCCGGCTTGGCGTGAAGTTCGATGTCACGCTCGGCGAAAGTTTTTACAATCCCAAGCTCAAGCCGCTCGTCGAGGAATTGCTCGCCAAAGGCATCGCCCGCGAGAGCGAAGGCGCGATCATCATTGCGTTCGACGACGTGCCCGCGCTCAAGGAGCAGCCCACACTCATCCGCAAGAGCGACGGCGGCTTCAACTACTCCACCACCGACCTCGCCACGCTCGCGCACCGGCTGCAAACGTGGTCGCCGGACGAAATCATTTACGTCACCGACGGGCGGCAGCAACTGCACTTCACGCAGGTCTTCACCGCGTTCCGCAAGTGGCACGGGGAATCGAAGGCGAAGCTCGCGCACGTCTGGTTTGGCTCCATCCTCGGCGAGGACGGAAAGCCGTTCAAAACGCGCTCCGGCGAAACCGTCAAGCTCGCCGACCTGCTCGACGAGGCCGAGGAGCGCGCCTTCAAGCTCGTCTCCGAAAAGAGCGGCGACCTCCCCGAAGCTCAGCGCAAGGAAATCGCCCGCGTCACCGGCCTCGGCGCGGTGAAATACGCCGACCTGCTGCCGAACCGCCAGAGCGATTACATATTCAGTTGGGACAAGATGCTCGCGCTGGCCGGCAACACGGCCGTCTACGTGCAGTATCAGTTCACCCGCGCGAACAAGGTCGTGCGGGACGGCGCTCCGACCCTCGGCCTCCAGCCCTCGGCCATCCGCTTGACGGAGCCCGCCGAATCCGCGCTGGCGAAGTTCACCTCGTTCTACGAAAACTGTCCGGTGCTGAAAGCCGACGATGCCGCCACGCGCGCCTCCCGGCTCGCGCTTTGCGACCTGACCGCGCGCGTGCTCAAGCAGGGTCTCGCCACGCTCGGCATCGAGACCGTCGAGCAGATGTGACTATTCCAGCCCGCTGGCGACGCGGGCGCGCTTCAAAACTTTCTGCGCCAGCGTCCGCGCCTTGGCCGCGCCGTCGGCGAGGACTTGGTTGACGTGGTCAAGGTTGGCGGCGAGTTCGGCACGCTTGGCGCGGGCGGCGGCAAAGTGATTCCAGTAGTGCTCGAACAGGGCTTTCTTCAAATCGCCGTAGCCGAGGCCGCCGGCGCGGAGTTTGTCCTCGTAATCCTTCGCGACGGCGGCGGGCGCGACGAGTTTCAGGATTTGGATGGCGAGGTTCTGGTCGGCATCGGGCTTGGGTTCGGCGGGCGTGCGGCTGTCCATCTTGATGCCCATGACTTTTTTGCGGAGCACCTTTTCGTCGCCGAAGATTTCCAGCGTGTTGCCGTAGCTTTTGCTCATCTTCTCGCCGTCGAGGCCGGGGACTTTGGCGGTTTCACCTTTGATTTGCGGCTCGGGGATGACGAAGGTCTGGCCGTAAAGTTCATTGAACTTGATGGCGATGTCGCGCGTGACTTCGACGTGCTGCTTCTGATCCTGCCCGACGGGAACGATGTTCGAGTCGTAGATGAGGATGTCCGCCGCCATGAGCACGGGGTAGGCGAACAGGCCGTGGCTCGGCGAAATTCCCTTGGCGATCTTGTCTTTGAAGGAGTGGCACTTCTCCAGCAGGCTCATGGGCGTGACGGTGGAGAGCAGCCAGGTGAGTTCGCAGACCTCCGGCACGTCGGACTGCTTGAAGAAGACGGCTTTCTTGGGGTC
>JAPLTZ010000315.1 GCA_026397895.1 Verrucomicrobiota bacterium
GCCCGGCCCAAGCGCAGCCGGCACAACCCGCCGCCGAGCAGCACGCCCGCGATGACCAGCGTCAAGCCCTCCAGCCACGCCGGCGGGCGACGCAGCCAGTCGTCATTCAGCAGATTCAGCGACGCCGTGAGCAGGATTTCCACGCCGCCGGTGCTCTCGCCCGTCCAGCGCGTGTAGGGCGTGTGGAATTCGTCCGGCTCGCCGTCCGGCAGCGACGTCTTCGGCTGCGTGCCGATGAAAACGATCTGGGCGCGGAAATAATTCTGCGGTTGCGACAGCGCAAATTGATAACTCATGCGCGTCCAGCTTCCGTCCGCCCCGTAATACCGCAACCACCGTTCGCGCGGCGCTTCCGGCAACTGCGCGCCCGCCGCCCGCGCCACCGTTTCCGGCAGGCTCGGATACGGCCCCGGCGAGAGAAACGGCCAGTGCCGCCGCACCACCGCGTCGAGGTCGGGGGCGAGCCAGGCCACGCCCCAGTTGGTTCGCGCCGCCGCGAGGAACAAGTCGGCGGGCAGGACGGGCTGCGCGCCGGCGAGGGCGGGATGCGTCACCTGCGCCTGCTCGGCCATGAGGACGACGTGGCGCTGGCGGCGCAGGGCGGCGGCGAGTTGGGCGTCCTTGGCCGGGTCGCGCGGGGTGCGGAAGAACGAGTCCAGCGCCACCACCTTGCAGCCGTCGTCGGCGAGGCGGTTCAGCAGTTGCGCGTGCAATGCCCGGTCCCACGGCTGGCCGCGCGTCTGGTGGAATTGATCGAACGCGGCGTTGTCCATCAGGATGAGCGTGGCTTGGTTCGCGGGGGCGGGGCGCGCGCCGAAGCGGAAGAGGCAGTCGTAGCTCGCGTTCACCCAGGCTTCGCCGAAGGGCAGTTGCCACAGCAGCAGCCCGCAAAGCACCGCCCCCGCCGCGCCGAGGGCGGAGGTCAGCAGCTTGGTTTGCCGGATGGACTTGGGCATGGGCGCGGGCGGCAGTTTAGGGCAGCGGCGGTCGGAAAACAGCGTTTTTACGACCGGCGCGAAAAAAAAGTGAGGGCAAATGAAGATTTTTTGAAAGATTGGGGTTTTTCGACCGTATTCATAGTAGAGGCCTTGATGTTTTTTCGGCGAACCGGGCGGGCCAAAACCCGCCGCCGAAACAGTCCAGGCGGAAAAAACGACCGACAACCAAAGAAAACCGTATGAAAAACCAAAACTTAACCGTCCTCCCCCTCATCGCCGCCTGCGGCTTGCTGCTGGGCGCGGGCATCCATGCCGCGTTCGCCGACTTCACCATCGCCGCGACCCCGGTGGTCAGCAGCGGTTCGAACAGCATCTGTCCGGGCGGCTTCGCGGGGTATGCCCTTTATTCCAAGACCGTGGCGCAAGGCTGGGGCTGGGCGCCGACGAACACGGTGCACACGGCCACGGACACGAACCGCTCGGACACGAAGGTGGAATTCACCGGCAAGAGCGGCGATACCGGCTGCAACCAGACGACGGTGACGGTGCCGCATCCGACCACCAGCACCAAATACCGGTTCAAGGTGTATTTCCCCGATAATGTCCCCACCAACAGCTACAACCTGACCTTGAGCGGATTCATTCCCTGACCTTGTCCCCTGGTTCCTCCCGGCGGGCGGTCGCGGCACAGGCTGCGGCCGCCCAAGGGGGCAACGCCCAAACCCCCAACCGCACCCAGCGAACATGCCCCTCTATCAAATCATCAGCGCCACCAGCCAACCCTGCGCCCTAGCCGGCCGGCAAACCCACGTCATCGGCGTGAGCACCGCCATCGTGGGCGGCGAGCGGCGGCGGTGGAGCATGACTGAAATCGTCAAGGCCCTGAACAACTGCGATGTGTTCTACACCGTCAGCCACCGCGAAAAGTCCGTCGCGCTGGTGGAACTCACCTGCTGCGTGCATTGCCAGCGGATATTTCTCCGCTCCCGCGCCAACGCCGCCCCGGACAGCCGGCTGGAACAACTGCCCCCCTGCCCGCCGACGACCTGATCCAGCCATGCCGACCTTCTTCCAAAGGTTGAAGGTGACAAACGAATTTGGTTATGACGAACCACGTCATCACCGCCGACGGGGAATGATACGGGGTTGGGTCTGTGCCGTTGGACTCCTATTACCAGGACCCCAAAAAGTCCCTCCAACCGTTTGAGCCGGGCAAACAGGACCCTGTTTGACCCGCTCCAACCGTTGGAGACGGTTTTCAGGACCCCTGCAACGCCGCTCAAGCCGTTTGATGTCGTTTTTTGGACACCTCCGAACCTGCTCCAACCGTCTTGGCCCGGTTTTGGGGTCCTGTTTGAGGCGCTCCAACCGTTTGAGGCCGGTTATGGGGGGCCTGTTTGCCCGGCTCAAACGGTTTGAGGCCGTTTTTGGGGTCCTAAAACCGCCCTCCAACGGCTTTAGCCCGATTTTAGGGTCCTAAAATGAGGCAATTAGCGCCTTTATCCGTTCCAAATGAATGTTTTACGCGAAATCTGGCGTTTTCAATGGGAAGCCCGCCCTCATCCTGACCTTCTCCCCCAGGAGAAGGAACAGCCTCGGCGCGGGATTGATTGGCGAACGCAACTGCAATCCATCCTGCAACGGATTTTGGCTACAAATTCCGCGAGGCCTTGGAGTGCGCGGGCATGACCGCGCTTTGTAACTGGGAGACATGTCTCCCAGTGGGAAAGCGGCGACGTGTCGCCGCACTCCAAGACGCTGCCGCGCCGTTCGTTTCCGCCTCGGCCGTCTCCGCGCGCCGGCCCGGTCGCCTAGAAGTTCAGCCGGAAGCTGACGGCCAGCGTCCGCCGGCGGGTGGGGACGTTCTGAAAGTTCAGCGGGCTCAGGTTGTAATCCTGATCGCCGATGTTTAGGAGCGCGAGCCGCACCTCGGCTTTGCGGTGGAAGAAGCGGTAGCCGGCATAGGCGTTGAACTGCCAGAAGTCGTCGCCCGGCTTGGGCGCGTGCAGGCCAAAATCGTCCTGGCCGTAGGGCGCGGCGAGGGCGGGGGTGTAGTCCGCATTGTCCTGGCCGTTCCAAATGGCTTCCGCTTTGGCAAAGAAGCCGCAGGGATGGTTGTAGACCGCGAAGAGATTGACCTGTTGCAATATGCCTTCGGTGTGTTGCCGGGGGTGGAAATCGTTGTAATAAACTCCGGCGGTGCCCACGGGCGGCACGTCGGGGAAATCATCATGCAGGACGGCTTTCGAGATGCGATAGCTGGCGCCCACCGCCCATTCCTTCCCCAGCAATTGGTTGACGGTGAGGAGGAGCGATTGTTCCTGATAGTCGAGCGTTTCCCGGAGGCCGGGCTGGGTGGTAAGCAGGAGATAGGCGCGGGGATCGCCGGGATCGGTGATGTCAGGATAGGCGGCGATATCGGCATACCAGTTGTATGCGCCGGTCAGCCGGTCCACTTTGGAATTCAAAATCTGGCCGGAAAGGCCGAGGTAGGTGCCGGTGGAGAATTTTTGTTCCAGCGAGAGGTCGAAGGTTTCAAACTGCGCCCCCGGGCTGCCGCCGCCGACGGATTCCGGGATGATGCTGCGGTAGGATTGGACGAAGCCCGCCACCTGCGACGGCTCGATCTGGTGGTTCTGGTCAAATTGCGCGCCGCCCAACGAGCGCGTATACGCGAAGCGGACGGTGGTCTGCTCCGCCGGCGTCCAGATGAAGCCGGCTTTGGGCGAGAGTTGCCGGGAGGTTTTTTGCCGGTCGGCAATCGGTGTGACATAGATGTTTTGCGCGAGATACGAGTTCTCCGGGCAGGTGATGGAATCGTAAGTCAGGCCGGCGGACAGTTGGAGCGGCTCAAAAATCTGCCACTGGTGGTAGCCATAGAGGCTCATCCGATGGAACAGTGCGGTGTTGTCTTCGGAGACGACATACGGCAGTCCGGGCACGCTGAAAATATCCGGGGAAGGATTGCTCTGCCGGTCCTGCGTGTGGAAGTGACCATACTGCAGCCGGGCGCCCACCACCGTGTTGTGCCGCGGCGTCTGCCAGATCTGTTGCAACTCCGTCGAGTAAATCTCCAGTTTTTGTTGAACGTGCTCCTGCAAGTCCAGGTGGCCGGCTGCCGCCAGATAAATCGGGTCACCCCCTCCGGTGCCAAAAAAGGTCAACATCTGGGAGGGCATCTCGTAACTGAAAAACGAGAGGTCGTCCACCAGCCGCTCCGCCAAAAACAAAGTGTGGACGCCGGGACTCCATTCGTGATGGTAGCCGAGGCTGAGGTTGGGGGTTTGATCCTGGCGGAAACGCAGGGACGGATTGCCCGGATTGCCGGAATAAGTCTCCGCCAGATCGCCGCCGGATTTCTCGTTCTGCTGGACGTTCAAAAAAATCGTGTCCTGCGGGGTCAGTTGCTGCTTGAGGGTCAGCGAGAGCTGCCGCTGCTCATTGTCATTGTTCAATTTTGTGCCGTTGTATCGCTGTCCGGGATCGGCGTGGTAATAGGATTCAAAGGCGTAGCTGAAATTATCGAACACGCCGTATTGCGCGGCGGACTCCGTCCACGCGCCCCGGCTCAGATACTCCGTGTCCGAAATCAGCCCCAGCCGGTTATGCTCAAATAATTTTGAATAGCCCGCCTGCGAAAGCGTGGGCGAGACCAGCCCGGCGCTGACGGGCGCAAGCAGGTTGGCCAGCAGATACTCGTTTTGGCTCGCCGTCTCGTAGCGGAGATTCACCCCGTTCACGTCGCGCAACTGCTCGTAGCTGTTCGCGAGAAAATTGTGCGCGGCATAATTCGCGTAATCAGAATTCACCGCGCGCCCGGCCTCGCGCACGCTCACGTCCGTCATGCCCGCATCGCGATACACGCTGGCCAGATTCGCGCTGCGCGCGGCCTGATCCTGGTCCAGTAGCAACTGGGAGCGATACACGCTGCGGTTGCCGTTCAGCGCCTTCGATTTCTCCAGATCGCGGATGGCGTCGTTGATGAGATTTTTCTGCTGATGGAGCAGCGCGGAGTAAAGCCACGCGGTCGGGTCTTTGGGATCGAGCTTCTTCGCCAGCGCCAATTCCTTCGCGGCGTGCGCTTCGTCGCCAGTGTGCAGGTAGGCCTTGCCGAGATAGCTGCGGAGTTCGGCGCGCTGCGGTTCGAGCGCCGCCGCCACCAGCAAATCCTCGCGGCCGCCGGCGGCATCGCCGCGCTTGATTTTGCAGAGGCCGCGACCAAGCCAGGCGTTGCCGAGCGCGGCATCCACGGCGAGCGCGCGGTCGAACCACGCGACGGCTTCGCGCGTCTCGTTGCGCGCGGCCAGCACGAAGCCTTTTAATGCAAGCGCCTGGGCGTTGCGCGGCGCGAGCGCGAGACTTTTCTCCAGCGCGGCCAAAGCATTCTTGGTGCGGCCAAAACTGAATTCCAGTTCCGCCACGCGCGCCCACGCGAATCCGGACTTGGGTGAAAGGTTCGCCGCCTGTCGCGCGCAATCGAGGGCATTCTGGAGCGAGGTTTCGCGGATGGCACGGGATTGTTCGAAGTAGGAGTCCGCAAGAAATTCCGTGGCGAGCTGCGGTTTGGTGGAGGAGGGGTTCGGCTGGCGCTTCACTGCGGCGATGAGCTGGCGCAGGGCGGCGGCGAGGCGTTGGGAATTTTTGAAGACGCCCGGCGCGGTCAGGGCGGCGAGTTCGGTTTCGGTTTTTTCCACCTCGCCTACGGAAAGCAGCAGCGCGGCGTGATAGACGTGCTCGGCATCGGAGGCGGGCTGCCGGGCGGCGGGATATTTCGCGAGCGCGGCGAGCAGGTCGCCCGCGCGATACGCGGCGAGAGAGTCGGCGAGAATGGTTTGTTCCGCGTCCGTCAACGGCAGGTCGGCGAGGTCGAGGACGGCGGGATAGTAGAAGCACCATTGCAAAAGGTTGTTGGCGATGAAGCCGGCGGTGCGGGCGGGGGCTTGGTTCGGTGCGGCGACGGCTTGCTGGCCGTTGGTGAGCACGAGCGTGGCCTGGTCGTTGGCGAAGCGAACCTTGCCGTCCACGACGGAGAGGGTGGTTTGCCCGGCGTCGTTGACGGCGAGAACAAGTTCGGTGCCTTCCACGCCGGCGACGGCGCCGCGCGTGATGATGCGGATGCGGCCGGGTTGATCGCGGTGGAAAAAGGAGAGGATGCCGTGGACGAGTTGCAGGCCGCTCTGCGCGGCGGCGTCATGCGGGGGCAGGATTTCGAGTTCGGTCGAGGCACCGAAGGAAATGATGCTTTGGTCGCTCCAGCGCAAGGCGCAGCGGCTGTTCGGCCCGGTGCGCAAGTGGTCGGCGGGGCTGAGGAGTTGGTGGATTTGCGCGGGTTGCCAGTTCGCGCCGGCGGGAGAAACTGCGACCTCGCCTTGGAATTCCAGGATACGGATCTGGTTCGTGGCCGAGGTGGAGGGTTGGGCGTGGGTGGTTTGGGTCTGTGTCGCAAGGAACCCACAACAGGCGGTCAGCAACAAGGCGCGGATGGTTTTGGCGGAGGAAACCATGATGGGCCAATCGGATTGCGTGTTTCAAATAGCAGGCGGGGTTGAGGAAGACAAGTTTTTCCCAAGGTTCTTGTTTGGATGGGGTTGTGGGATGGCGAAAAGAATCGGCAAATTGATTTGCCAGAGAACGGTCACCGCGACATTACTTGTCCATGGCACCGTCTGCGGATGAATTGATTCCGACGCGCGCGACTTTGATCCAGCGCCTGAAAAATTGGCAGGATCAGTCCAGTTGGGAGAATTTTTTTGAGATTTATTGGAAGCTGATTTATCGTTTTGCCATCAAGAGCGGCTTGACGGAGGAGGAGGCGCAGGATGTGGTGCAGGAGACGATGAGTGCGGTCGCCCGGCACATGCCGAGTTTCAAGTATGACCCGGCGGTGGGGTCGTTCAAGGCGTGGTTGTTGAACATGACGCGCTGGCGCATTTCGGATCAACGCGCGAAGCGCCAGCAGGTGGTGTGCGCGGAAAGCAATAGCACAGAGGTGAACGGCGTGCTTGACCCGAGCAGTCAATATTTGGAGGCGGCTTGGAATGCGGAGTGGGAGCAGCACATGATGGAAGCGGCGATGGCCAGGGTGCGGCGCAATCTTGATCCCCAAAAATACCAGATTTTTGATTTTTGCGTCAATAAAGGCTGGCCGCCTGAAAAAGTGGCGCAGGCTTTCGGGGTTTCCATTGATCAAATCTACCTGGCAAAACACCGTGTTTTGGAAGTGATCAAGGAGGAGGTCGCCCGGTTGGAGCGGGAGATGTGCTGACTTTTTGAGGCTGGCAAGGTGGTGCGCGAGAGAGGACTTGAACCTCCACCTCTTGCGAGACCAGATCCTAAGTCTGGCGTGTCTGCCAATTCCACCACTCGCGCAGCGCAGCTAAATTGCTCCCGTCCTCAACGAATCTCAAGCCGGAACGGCTGGAGGTTCAGCCCGGAAATTGAGGCGAGGCCTTTTTTTGAACCGGGTGTCGAATTTCATTTTCCGAACAATAATTTTGCTCCCATCAGGATGATGAAGCCGCCAAACGTGCGTTTGAGATTCTCCGCCGGGATGTGGGTTGTCAGCCACGCGCCAAAGTAACTTCCTGTGATGGCCAGCGGGGCGAGCGATAAAGCCGTTCGCCAATCGACATTGCCCTGATGAAAATGTTTGAATGAGCCAACGATGGCTGTTGGGATGATGACTATCAGCGAGGTGCCGATGGCTTGTTTGATGTCCCGGATGGGCGGACACAGAAAAAACATCATGGCTGGAACCATTACGATGCCGCCGCCAACTCCGAAAAGCCCGCTGGCGATGCCGCTAAACAGTCCTATTATGCCTGCGATTAGATATTGCATTCCGGGTAAATGCCCGTCTAGCCGGTGACTGACAATATTTATTTCAATCTTGTGTCGGATTTGTCAGATGGTTGTGTTGGAGCAATCGCTGCGCTTAAGCCACACCAAAAGAACCCCAATATCGGACGGAGAAACGCCGGAAATCCGACTTGCTTGGCCGATGGTCATAGGGCGGATTTGCTTAAGTTTCTGCCTTGCTTCAGAGCGTAGGCTGTGAATTTTATCGTACTCTATAAAATGCGGCAGCTGTTTATTTTCCAAAGACTTAAACCTTGAATTTTCAACCTCTTGGCGCTTTATATAGCCCGAGTATTTTACACTAATCTCCACTTGTTCAATGACTTCCGATGACAGTGAGTCGTCTCGATTGGGCAAATCCTTGTAAGAAACTTCTGGCCGGCGCAACATTTGAACCATAGACTCAGATTTATGGCGAGAAGACTCTAGCCGGGCCAATTCAGCATCAATAGCCGATATTTTCTTTACAAAACATTTATAACAAGAGTCTTTCAACAATCCAATGCTTTGTCCAAGTGCAGACAATCTTATATCTGCATTATCCTGACGAAGCAATAGTCTGTGTTCTGCGCGCGAAGTAAACATGCGATATGGTTCGGAAGTGCCTTTGGTGACTAAGTCATCAATCAATACGCCGATATAGGCTTGGTTTCTTTGCAAGACGATCGGGTGCTGATCACGGACCCGGCGTGCTGCATTTATTCCTGCCATTATACCCTGTGCTGCAGCTTCTTCGTAGCCAGATGTTCCATTGATTTGCCCGGCCAAAAAAAGATTCTGACACTGCTTGGTTTCGAGGGACAGATTCAATTGTGTTGGAAACACAAAGTCGTATTCAACAGCATAGGCAGGTCGCAATATTTCAGCGTTTTCGCAACCAATGATTGTTTTAACTAAAGCAACCTGAACTTCAAAAGGAAGACATGTAGAAAAGCCATTTACATAAATTTCATCCGTCGCGATTCCTTCAGGTTCGAGAAAAATTTGCTGGCGCTCTTTTTCTGGAAACCTGATTATTTTATCTTCAATAGACGGACAGTATCGTGGGCCAACACCCTCGATTGCGCCAGAATACATGGGTGATTTGTGAATATTATCTTTGATTAGTCTAGCAGTTTCGTCCGTTGTATACGTTAAAAAACAATTAACCTGACCACCAAACCGAGCCAGAATCGAGTTGGGAGGATATTTTTCGTTCCCTGTCTGTCCGTTGGAGTGTTCCACATGGAACAAATCATCTTTCCAAAAACTGAAAAACGGAATCGGGTCATCACCGCATTGTGGTTGCGTTTTAGAAAAATCGATTGATCTGGCTAAAAGACGAGGTGGCGTTCCCGTCTTGAGACGACCAAGCTCCAGTCCGATTGACCGTAATGATGCAGATAAGCTTGTGGCAGCCGCCTCACCCGATCTTCCTCCTGATTGCTGGTTTTGGCCGATATGCATCAAGCCGCAGAGAAATGTTCCTGTTGTAATAAGAACTGTTTTACCGTGATATTGAACGCCAAGCGTTGTTTCAATTCCATATGCGCCGTCAGAATTGTGCAGAATTTGTGAAGTTTGACCTTGGCGAACATCCAAATTCGGCTCGCGTTCGCATACCCACTTTAGATGAAACTGATAAGCTTTTTTGTCACATTGAGCCCGAGGAGACCAAACTGCCGGGCCCTTTTTTTTGTTGAGCATCCTAAATTGAATGCCGGTCATGTCCGTCGCTTTTCCCATTTCACCCCCCAGTGCGTCAATTTCTCGAACAAGGTGGCCTTTGGCTAAACCGCCAATTGCTGGATTGCAGGACATCTGACCAACGGTATCCACATTGATTGTCATCAATAGTGTTTGACATCCCATTCTGGCTGAGGCTAAAGCGGCCTCGACACCCGCGTGTCCTGCGCCAACGACAATTACATCGTATTTTTTTGGATAAACAAACATTTCTATCTGATGCAATATTTTGCAGTAAACAAAGATTCGTTCTCTTCCGTAACGAGATCAATTCGTCCATTCGCAGCTAAATGTCGGCAAATTTTAAAAATAGATTCCAATGATTCGTGTGCCCCGATTGATAACGAAATGTCATTTACTGTAAACTCGTTACATTTATTTATTTGTAGAAATTCTATCACTTTTTTCTGCAAATCAATTACGGACTGTGCGGCTTTTTTGCCTGATTCTACACCAGGCTGATGATAGGCGTTTATATTAATTAGGCTGGCATAGAGGCCAACGCTCCGCTCAAAGAGTGCAATCAAGACCCCGACTGAAAATGCTGAAACTTTTGGCATAGTAATAGTTATGGATTCTCTGCCGTTTTCGTATAGTGCCTCTCTGGTTCCAAGAAAAAATCCAATTAAGAAATCACCAGAAGTGACGCCATCCTCAACAAAAACCGCTTTGTTACTCCGATCGTTCGAGACTTCAATAAAAACCGCAAAAAAATTATTTATTCCATCCCTAAGCTGCTGTATGTATGAGTGTTGGTCGGTTGCGCCTTTGTTGCCATAAACAGACAAGCCTTGATTGACAACTTGATTGTTCAGATTTCGCTCTTTTCCTAATGATTCCATTATTAATTGTTGCAAATACTTTGAAAACATCTCAAGACGATCTTTATACGGCAAAACAACCATGCTTTTGCTTCCATTACCGTTACCGGAGTGATACCACATCAAAGCCATTTTGGCCGCAGGATTTAGGTGGACGCTTGCAGTTCTGGTTGCCTCGTCACAAACTTTAGCACCGGCTGTTAGACCATCAATGTCAATTCCTTGTATTGCTGCCGGCAATAAGCCAACCGCTGACATTTCGCTCGTTCGCCCGCCGACCCAATCCCACATTGGAAATTGAGCAACCCAAGCATTCTTTTTGGCGAACTTATCGAGCTCGCTGCCCTTACCCGTGATGGCAACCGCATGTTTTGCAAAAGCTAATTTTGCTGCCCGGTAGGCGTATTCTGCCTCTAACATTCCATTCCGCGTTTCTTTCGTGCCGCCGGATTTAGAAATGACCAGGCAAATTGTCTGGTTCAATTCGCCGTCGAGTTGTGCCAATACTTGATCCATTCCGTCCGGGTCGGTGTTATCGAAGAAAAACACCCGAACTTTGTCGGTTTTAGGATGACCTAAAGCACGGGAGACAAATTGCGGTCCCAAGGCTGAGCCGCCAATGCCAATCACAAGCAAGTTTTTGAAGATTCCGCCTTCGCCGCGAATTTTCCCAGTGTGAACAGCTTCGGCAAATGCCTTGATGGCAACAATGGTATCTTCGATTTCCTTGCGAATTTCAGAGGTGGGAGACAATGCCGGATTGCGCAGCCAATAATGCCCCACCATGCGATTTTCATCCGGGTTGGCAATGGCGCCACGCTCCAATTCTGCCATGTCCTTAAAGGCTTTCTGCATCTTGCCCTCCATCGAGGTGAAAAAATCATCTGGAAAATTCATCCGGCTCAAATCCAACGCCAGGTTGATGGAGGGATATTCGGTGTAGTATTTTTGAAAACGTTCCCAAAGTTCGGTTTTTGATCGATTCATAAAAGCATTCTGCCGAAAAAACGGCGGAGCTAAATGAAGCAGGCAAACCTGTTTCAGGCAAAACAATACCGCATTGAATTTGGGCACCCCAAATTTGCAACCAGGGCGGGGGAAAGAAAAAAAGCCAGCAAGACCGGCTAAAGCGGCAGTGTGATGCGAAAGGACGTCCCTTTGCCGCGGCGGGATTGAACTTCAATTTTGCCGCGATGCACTTCAACCACCCGTTTTACGATAGCCAGCCCCAAGCCGTAGCCGGTTTTCTTGGTCGTGTTGAAAACGGAGGCGAAAATTTGCTGGCGCTGCGCTTCCGTCATCCCTTCGCCCGTGTCGGTGAATTCGATGACCACTTCGCGCATCAGCCCGCCCGCCGATTTCGGCAGCCGCTCCGTCTGTGTCGAAATCGTCAATTGCCCACCGCGCGGCATCGCCTCGACCGCGTTTAGCGTGAGGTTGAGAAACGCCTGTTCCAACTGCGTTGCGTCGGCGGTGATGAGCGGCAGGTCTGGCTGGAGCTTGCGGATTAGGAGAATTTTTTGATGGTCCAGCTTATGCCGTGTCAGCAGCCCAAGGTCGTCCACCAACTGGTTCAAATTCACCTCGGCCAGATGCGGCTCGGCCACGCGCGTGAAATCCAGAATCTGCTGCACGATCTTGTTGAGGTGATCCATCTTTTGCCCCATCACCTCGGCGTCTTTCGTGCGCGGGTCGCCCGCTGGAAATTTCAAATCCAGCGAGTGATACAGCATCTTCATCACCGTGAGCGGATTGCGGATTTCGTGCGCCACCTCCGCAGCGAGCAGGCCGATGGCGGAAAGTTTTTCGTTCTGCCGCAATTGCTCCTCCACATCCACGATGCGCTCGTAGAGCCGCGCCTTCTCGATGGCGATGGCCGACAGCGACGCCAGTGCGGAAAGGATTTTCACCTCCTCGTTGGAAAAATGATACGGCCGGTCCGTGTAAACACTCAACGTGCCGATGGCTTGCCCGCCGAAAATGAGCGGCACGCTCAACAGCGAAACCAGCCCCTCTTTCCGCGCCATTTCCACGTTTTGATAACGGCTGGAAGTCTGCACGTTTTCAATCTGAATTGGCTTTTTCCGGCGCACGACGATGCCCAGCAAGCTTTCCTCCGCGCTCAACCGCGGCTTCTTCAGGTAAGCCTTGCCCGCGCCGTGGCTCGCGCGCAAATCCAGCCATTCCCGCGAATCATCCAGCATCATCAGCGAACACATCTTCGCGCCCATCAACTGGCAGGCTTCGCGCGTGACGACCTCCAGCGCGTCGTCGAGGTTGAGCGTGGAATTGATCGTCTGGCCCACGCTCACGAGCATTTCCAGCAGCCGCGCCTTGAGCCGCGACTGTTCGAACAGCCAGGTGTTGTGAATGACGCGCGCCGCCTGCTGCGCCAGCGCTTCAAGCAATTCCTGATCGGCAGCCGCGAAGGCGTCCGCGCGATCCGAATCCACATTCAACACCCCGCGCACTTCGCCGTTCACCTCCAAGGGCACGGCCAGTTCGGAGCGGATGGATTTGCGCGCCATCACATAGCGCGCATCCTGTCGCACGTCTCCCACGCGCGCGGGTTGGCCGTGGCGGGCGACCCAGCCCGTGATGCCTTCGCCGACGCGCAATTTGAGTTCGCTGGCGGCGGCGGGCAGGCCGATGGCCGCTTGGATTTCCAGAAAGCCCGTTGTGGGATTGATCAGCACCACCGAGCCGCTCGTGGCGCGCATCAGCCGCACGGCCTCGCTGACGATGAGTTGCAGCGCCGCCTGCGGCTCCAAGGTGGAATTGATGACCTGACCGACCTGATGGAGCAGTTGCAGCCGCTCGTAGCGCGCTTTCAGATCGCTCGCCGGATCGTTCATCGCACCCTGAAAGTAAGAATCAATCCGGCCGCGCCGAAGAAAATATTCGGCAACCACGCTCCCAACCACGGCGGCACTTGCCCGCCCGCGCCCATCGCCAAACCCACCTGTTGCAGCACAAAATAGGTGAAGCAGATGAAAACGCTCCCCGCCACGCCCACGAAAACATTGCGGCGGCCCGACGCCGCCCCGAACGGAATCGCCAGCATCACCACCACCAGGCACGTCCACGGCACCGCCAGCCGGCTGTGCATCTGCGTCGTCACCCACCGGCGTTGTTCCGCCGGCATTTCCGGGTGCAGCCGGAGATAATTATACAGCGCCGAAAAAGGAATCTGCGTCAGTTCCACGTGCACCTTGCGGCTCTGCTGGCTGATTTTCAGGTCGCTCATGATCTGCTCCGGCGTCTCGGCGAACTCCGGCATCGCCATCACGTTCGTGAACACGCGGTTTTCCGGGAACAGCCCGCCCGCCCGGAAGACGTTCATCTGCACGTTCGAGAACACCCACACCCGGTTCGTCCAGATGCCGCCCTTGGCAAAAAATCCCACCCTCGAGCCGTCCGGCTTTTGCCAGTCAATGTTCACCTCGCGCAACTCCCGCGTCTGCTGGTTGAAATCCGCCGACCACTTCTGGCTTGAGCGCGTGACGAAATAGACCTTCTCGAACGGATTCGTCTTCGCCGTCCAGCCCCGCGAGTAACGATACAAAATCCGCTCCGCCATCTCCGCGCTGCGCGGCGACCAGAATTCATTGCCGGCGAACAGCCCCGAGCTCGCCGCGACGCCCACCGCCAGATACGGCGCCGCCAGCCGCCACAGGCTCACCCCCGCCGCGCGGATGGCCGTCAATTCGTGATGCCGCGCGTGCTGCGTCAGCGAATAGAGCGCCGCCAGCAGCAGCGCCACCGGCAGCACCACCCCCAGAAACTCCGGCAGCCGCACCAGCTCGTAGGCGATTACGTCGCCCGCGTGCAGCTTGTGCTCCTGCAAAACATTCAGCTTGTCGAACAGGTCGAACGAAATCCAAAAAACCAGAAACCCGCCGAGGCAGAACGCCAGCGGCGTCACCAACTCGCGCAAGAGATAGCGGTCGAGCAAACGCATCGCGCGCAACCTAACCGCCCGCCCGCCGCCGCTCAAGCTTTGTGTGCCGCCGGCTGAACTTCCCGCTTTGAACTTTCCCCGCGAACCCGTATAAAAGAACCATGTTGCCAACATTTATTTCGCAAGGCGGCTTCGTTCTCTGGCTCATCCTCATCGCCAGCGCCATGGCCTTGGCCGTCGTCGTCGAGCGCCTGCTGCACCTGCACCGCGCCCAGATCAACTCCGTCGAATTCCTCAACGGCGTCCGCAACGTCCTCAAACGCGACAACGTCGTCGAAGCCATCTCCATCTGCGACGCCACCCCCGGCCCCGTCGCCCGCCTCGTCAAAACCGCCATCCTCAGCCGCGACCACGGCCGCGAGCGCGTCCGCGAAGCCATCGAGGAAGCCGGCCTCACCGAAGTCCCCCGCCTCGAAGCCAACCTGAATCTCCTCGCCACCATCGCCCAGATCGCGCCCCTCCTCGGCCTCCTCGGCACCGTCATCGGCTTCATCCGCATCTTTGGCCGCATGGAAGTCGCCGGGTTGCACGCGAACGTCGGCCAGCTATCCCAAGGCATCTGGCAGGCGCTCATCTGCATGGCCGCCGGCCTCGCCGTCGCCGTGCCCTGCTACGCCGCCTACAACTACCTCGTCAGCCGCGTCAACGCCGTCGTCCTCGACATGGAACGCGCCGCCACCGAAATCGTCAACCTCGTCACCGAGCCCAACGGCAACGGCAAAGCCAAATGAAATTTCCCCGGCAGGCCAAAATTTTCCACGGCACGTTCGACGGCGCGCCGGTCGCCGGCGTTTTCTTCCTGCTCGTCCTCTTCGTCCTGCTCGGCACGCTCGTCTACACGCCCGGCGTGACGATTAATCTGCCGGCGGCGGCGGACCTGCCCGGCACCGACCACCGCGTCGTCGCCGTCGCCGTGGACGCGCGCGGCAAACTGTATTTCGACAACCAGCTCACCACCGAAAGCCTGCTGCAATCCCGCCTCGCCGACGCCGTCAAAAAATCCCGCGAGCCGCTCACCCTCCTCGTGCAGGCCGACAAAACCGTGAGCTACGAAACCATCATTCGCCTCTCGCTGCTCGCCCGCGCCGCCGGCGTGAAAGAAGCCCTGCTCGCCACGTTGCCGCAACCCCCGCCCGCCCAGCCATGAACACCGCGCCGGCCACCCTGGAATCCGCGCCGCGTCACCGCTGGCTGCTGTGGGCCGGCGTTATTCTCGCGGCGCAGATAGGCTTCATCTTCTGGCTCGGCGCGCGGCATCCGCTCGCACCGCGCCGGCCCAACGCCCCGCCGCCGACCGCGCTCGCCGCCAACTACAACCCCGAACTCGCCGCGTTGAGCGACCCGACTCTGTTCGTCCTGGCGCACCCGCAGGGTTTTTCCGGGGCCGCGTGGAAACTCATCCCACGCGTCAAATACGTCGCCGCCGATTGGGACGAGCCGCTGCGCTGGCTGCCGCTGCCGGCCGAAAAACTCGGCGCGGGCTTCCGCCGGTTCGTGGCCGACAACCCCACGCCGCCGCTCGCCCTCACCGAAAAAACCGCGCCGCCGATTCCCGCGCTCGAATTCGCCTCGGATTTCTTCCCGCTGCCCGCGAAATCCGTGCTCCGCATCGAAGGCTCGCTCGCTGCCCGCCCGTTGCTCGCGCCGCTGGAGTTGAAATCCTGGCCCGCCGCCGACGTGCTCGCCGCCAGCGAAGTCCGCGTGCTTGTGGACGCTGGCGGCTACGTCGTCTCCGCCGTGTTGCTGGCAAGTTGCGGACTGTCCGCCGCCGACCAGCGCGCGCTGGAACTTGCCCGCGCCGCGCGGTTCGAGCCGTGGCACACCGTCGCGCCTGCGGCGGAAACCCCGGCAAATCCCTGATATGTCCGCCGACGCGCTCATCCTGGTGTATGTGACCTCCGTGTTGGCGGCGCTGGCGGGTGTGGCGTTGTATTCCACGATGCGCAGCCGCAAGTTCGAGCCGACGCCGAGCAAGGACCGCGTCTTCCGCTGCGCGAAATGCGGCTTCGTTTACACCGACGACCCGGACGTGGACCGCTCCCGCTGCTCGCAATGCGGCAAGATGAACGAGGCGATTGAGTTTTAGATGCTGTCAAGAATCCTGCTGACTATGTTGGCAGGGCGAAGTAGAAATCAGACATGAAAGCAATCTGGCCGGCAATGGTCTTGGCTGTCTTGGGCTGCTTGGGAAATAGCCAAGTTGTCCTTGCTGATGGAATGGTGTATTCCGAGCCGGAAGTTCGCGAGAAGATAACAATCCCGGATCAACAGGCGATGATCCAATTTGCGGACGGGGTTGAGCTGTTGGTCATCGAAACTTCATTTCTTGGTGGAGGCACTAATTTTGCCTGGGTGGTTCCGCTGCCATCACCTCCGCAGATCAACCCCGTATCTGAAACTTTCTTTTCAGGCTTGCAGCAGGCATTTCAGCCGCGCCTGATTCACAAGGTTCACAACTACTATCTTGGCGTTCTCTTTGTTTGCGGTTTGGGGTATCTGGCTTGGCGGGCATTCAAGGATGAGGTCGAGTGGATCAACGATCTTCCTGTTTGTGTGTTGATTGCAGCCGGTGTGTGGGTTTTCCAAAAGAACTGGGTGTTCGCTCTGATTGTCTTCGGCTTTACGGTGTATACGAGAATGTTTGCGCGCTCAACGGCCAATCTGGCTATTGTCGTGTTTGTGGGATTGATGTTGGCTGGTGCCGTCACGTTCTCGGGGGAAGGCTTTGGTTTCATGACCATGAATATGACCTTGAGTGCGGCAGACGAAGGGCAGTCCGCCGAAACTGTGAACATCATCTCGGTGCAACAGGCGGGAGTTTTTGAATCAACTACCATCAGCGGTTCAAACCCGCAGGCAATCGTCGAGTGGCTTACACGAAATGGTTACGCTGTTCCCGCCGTCACCCAGTCGATAGTGGGGGATTACCTCAAAGAAGGCTGGGTGTTCGTGGCCAGCAAGGTCCGGCGGGCTAGCAATGATTCCAGCCGAACGACGCTGCATCCGCTGGCGTTCAGGTTTGCTGCGCGTGTGCCGGTATATCCAATGAGGTTGACCGCTGCCGCGCGAAGCGATTGTGCGGTTGACTTATACGTTTTTGGAGACCGCCGCGCCCGCGCCAAGAATTTTTCCACAAGGCGTTGCGAACGAATTCAGCAACCTGATCAGCCGGTTTTGCAAGGCAGGGAACTGCGGTTTGCCGACGCTCAACTACTGCAACTGATTGGTCGGTCGGGAGTCGGCACCAAATTGTCCGCCAAGCTCAAACCGTCTCAGATGGATTCCGACGTTAAAATAGGCTGGTGTAGCTATCGAGGAACTGGCGCATGGGTTTGCAGCAATGCGGGGGCGCTATCAATCGCTCTCAACGTAACATTTATTCTCGCGCCATTGTGCTGGCTGGTAGTCGGAGCGTCTCGCGGAGGATTTGGCGTGGATGATAGTTTTGTCTGGCGATGGCGATGGCGGTTGCTGGCAATATCAATTCTTGTCGGAGGGATTATTTTCTTCCTCTTGCCGAAAGTCCCCGTCTCGATTGGATTTGTTCCGTGAACCCGGCAGCATTCAATTCCCCGTTTTAAGTTCCACTACGTCGTGCGTCGCGGCTTCCTTCAGGCCGGCGGGGCTGACGCGGATGTAGCGCGCCTTCTCCCGCAGTTGCGCGAGGTTCGCCGCACCGAGGTAACCCATGCCGCTTTGAATGCCGCCGACGAGCTGCCCCAGCACGCGGTCCACCGAACCGACGACTTCCTTGAGCGCCTCGATGCCTTCGGCGGCGACTTTCTGCGTGGAGTTCGCAGAGTGGCCGTAGCGCGCCGCGCTGCCAGCTTTCATCGCGGCGAAGCTGCCCATGCCGCGGTATTGCTTGTAAATCTTCCCACCGATTTCCATGACGTCGCCGGGCGCTTCGTTGCAACCGGCGAAAATGCCGCCGCAAATCACGGCATTGGCGAGCGTCAATGCCTTCACGATATCGCCGCTCTTGGTGATGCCGCCGTCGGCGAGGATGGAAACCTTGTGCTTCTTCGCCGCGCGCGAGCAGACGTAGAGCGCGGTCATCTGCGGAATCCCCACGCCCGCCACGATACGCGTGGTGCAGATCGAGCCGGGGCCTTGGCCGACCTTGATGGCGTTTGCGCCCGCCTCCGCGAGAAATTCCACGCCCGCCGCGCTGGTCACGTTGCCGGCAATGATGGGCAATTTCGGGAACGCATCGCGCAGCATTTTGACCGCGTCGCCCACGCCCTTGGTGTGGCCGTGCGCGGTGGAGACGGCGACGACATCCACGCCACGTTCGACGAGGCCGCCGACGTGCGTGAGGATGCGCTCGCGGTCAAGTTCGCCGAAGGCGTTGCGTGTGGCGCTCACCGCCGCGCCGCAGACAAGGTGATGGTTTGCGTCGCGCGCGGGCTTGAACTGCGCCTTGCGTTCCTGCGCGATGCGTTCCACGTCGCTCATGGTGATGAGGCCGTGCAGATGGTCGTCGTCATCCACCACGATGAGCTTGTGGATGCCGATGTGCTCGGTGAAAAATTTGTCGGCGCGGGCGATGGGGTCTTTGCCCAGCTCCTTGCGGCGGATGCTGTGAACCTGGGCGCGCGGCGTGAGGGCTTCGGCAACTTTCTTTTTGGCGTAACGCGGTTTCACGACGTGGCCGGAGAGTAGCCCGACGAGTTTGCCTTTTTCGTCCACGACAGGGAACGTGCTGAAGCCGAATTTTTTTTGCTCGATCAGTTCAAGCACGTCGCCGATGAGCTGGTCGGGGAGAACTTTGATCGGGTCCTGGATCAAGCCGTGGACGTGGTTCTTGACGCGGCTGACTTCGGAGAGTTGCAGGCGTTCCGGCATGTTGTAATGGATGAGGCCCAGCCCGCCGTTGAGCGCCATGGCGATGGCCATGCGGGATTCCGTGACGGTATCCATGTCGGCGGAGATGGCGGGGATGTGCAGATGCAGCGCATCGGCGAGTTGCGTATCGAGCTGCGTCTCGCGCGGGAGCACCTCGGAATAAAGCGTCGCGAGCGTGAGGTCGTCATAGGTCAGGGCCGTCTTGGCCTGTGCCGGAAAAAATTCATCGGCGGACTGGTAGAATTGGGAATCGAGACTTTCGGATGAGCGCGTTGCTGCCATGACCGAAAGTGCCTGAAATTCCGCGTGCGAGGCAAGCCGAATAATGAACATTGCGCCCGGCAACGTGTCTGCAATGATGACGACGAAAGCGCCCATGACCGCAATCAACAATCCGCCCGCCGCCCGCCAGTTCCAGACGCTTCTGCGTGGCGAAGCGGACGCGCTCCACGGCTGGCTGCACGCCGGCGACGCCACGCGAATGCTGCGCGACGGCGCGGTGATTGCCGTCGGCGCGGGACTTTACGGCGCGGCGATGGGCTGGTGGCGCGCGCCGGAACAAGCGTTGTTCGTCGCCATAAAATTTCCGCTCATCATCCTGCTCACCACGCTCGGCAACGCGCTGCTCAACGCTATGCTCGCGCCGTTGCTCGGCCTGAATCTCACCGTGCGCCAGTCCGTCCACGCCGTGCTGATGAGCTTCACGATCTCGGCGGCGATTCTCGGCGCGTTCGCGCCGCTGACCGCATTCATGGTCTGGAACGCGCCGCCGCTGACGGAACATTTCGCCAGCTCACGCACGACTTACAGCAGCATCCAGCTCGCGCACGTCGTCATCATCGCCTTCGCCGGCATCGCGGGCAACGCGCGCCTCTTCCAGCTCCTCCAACGCCTTGCCGATGGCAACCGCCGCGGCGCGCGGCGCGTCATGTTCGCTTGGCTGGCGGGCAATCTTTTTCTCGGCAGCCAGCTCTCGTGGGTGCTGCGTCCGTTCATCGGCTCGCCGCATCTGCCGGTGCAATTTTTCCGCGCGCACGCGATGGCCGGCGGCTTCTTCGAGTCGGTATTCAACTCGTTTGTCTATCTGTTCAAACTGATTTTCTCCTAACCGCAACCAAACAAAAATATGAACGAACCAAATCAACCGCCCAAACTCCCGCCGCAGATGCCCACCGCCAAAACGCCGCCGCCGCTCGGCGACGACCCCGCCGAACGCGTCGCCATCACCGGCGTCGTGAGCGCCGTCGAATCCATCCTGCGCCAGCCGCGCCGCGTGATGTTCCAGTTGCGCGAGCCGGGCGCGGGCAAAGTCATCACCGCGCTCGTGCTCATCGCCGTCGTTTGCAGCCTGATCTACGGCGTCATCGTCGGCTCGTTCTCCGGCGGCGACCAATGGTGGGCCGCGCCCGTCAAAACCTGCGCCGGCCTGCTCATCGCCGCCGTCATCTGCCTGCCGCGCCTCTACATCTTCGCCAGCTTGAGCGGCTCGCAGGCGCGGCTGCTGGAGATTGTCGGCCTCGTCGCCGGCCTGCTCGCGCTGATGACCGTGCTGCTCATCGGCTTCGCGCCGGTGGCGTGGCTGTTCTCGCAATCCACCGAGTCCATCGTGTGGATGGGCTTCCTGCACCTGTTGTTCTGTTTCATCGCCACGGCGTTCGGGCTGCGCTTCATGAATGCGGGCTTCGCGCAATCGCAGGCCAAATCCAACGCGGGCTTCAACACCTGGGTCATCATCTTCCTGCTGGTGCTGCTGCAAATGACCGCCGCGCTGCGCCCGCTGCTGGGAACGTCCCCGCATTTCCTGCCGGTGGAAAAGAAGTTTTTCATGAGCCACTGGTTTGATTGCATGAAGTAAGAACCATGAGCCGCATCCTCTTCATCACCGGCACGGACACGGACGTTGGAAAAACGTATTTCTCCGCGCTCGCCGTCCATGTGCTGCGCGAACGCGGCGTGAACGTGGCCGGGCTGAAACCCGTCTGCTCCGGCGGCCGCGACGATGCGCGAGTGCTGCAAAAAATTTCCCGCGCCGGCCTCACGCTCGACGAGGTCAACCCGTGGCATTTCCGCGCCGGCATCGCCCCGGTGCTCGCGGCGCGGCGCGAAAAGCGGCCCGTGCGCCTGCGGGAAGTCGTCGCGCACATCCGGCGCGTGGCGAAGCGCTTCGACGTGGTGGTGGTCGAGGGCGCAGGCGGGCTGTTGAGTCCGCTGGGCGAGGATTTTGATTCGCGCGACCTCATCGCGGCGCTGGACGCGCAGCCCATCGTCATCTGCCCGAACCGCCTCGGCGCGGTGGGTCAGGTATTGCTGGTGTTGGCGGCGTTGCCGAAACGTGCGGCCAAACGCGCCAGCGTGGTGCTGGTCGCGCAGGCGAAACCCGACCGCGCCAGCCGCACGAACCGGGCGTTGCTCGCGGAGAAGATTGGAGCGGAACGCATCTACGAGATGCCGTGGCTCAAGGGGCGGCGGGCGAAGTGATTTGGAGTGCGGCGACATGTCGCCGCTTTCCGACTGGCAGACATGTCTGCCAGTTCCAAAGCGCGGTCATGCCCGCGCACTCCAAATCCGCCGCATCCGCCCGCTTGTTTCGCCGCCGCGCGTCAGCTAACTTCTCCGCGTGATTTACGACGCGTCACTTGACGAATTGCTCCAGAAAGTTTGGGACGGCCAGCGCATCAGCGCCGCCGAGGCGTTGCGGCTTTACACCTTGCCGCTCGAGGAACTCGGCGCGCTCGCCGACCGCCGCCGCCAGCTCGCGAAGAAGGACGCCTACAACGGGCGCGGCAACGAGATCGTCACCTACAACGTGGACCGCAACGTCAATTACACGAACGTCTGCAACGTGTATTGCAAGTTCTGCGCGTTCTACCGCACCGAGAAGGACGACGACGCCTACGTCATCACCCACGCCGAGATGGATCAGAAGATCGAGGAGACGCTCGCGCTCGGCGGCACGCAGATTCTCATGCAGGGCGGGCATCATCCCAAGCTGACGAAGCAGTGGTATCTCGATTTGCTCGCGCACATGAAGTCGAAGTTTCCGCAGGTGAACATCCACGGCTTCAGTCCCAGCGAATTCATCCATTTCCAAAAGGTATTCAACGAACCGGTGGAAAAGCTCGTCGCTGAATTCAAGGCCGCGGGCCTCGGCTCAATTCCCGGCGGCGGCGCGGAAATCCTCGTGGACCGCGTCCGCGAACGCGTCGCCCCGCTCAAGGCCAAGACGGACGAATGGCTCGGCGTGATGGACACGGCGCACCGGCTCGGCTTGTTTTCGAGCGCGACGATGATGTTCGGCCACGTCGAGACGGCGGCGGAGCGCATCGAACACATGGAGCGGTTGCGCGCGCAACAGGACAAGTCGTTGGAAAGAGTGCGGAGTGCGGAGTGCGGAGTGCGGAATAGCCGACCCGCAAACCTGCAACCTTCAACCAGCAACGTGCAACCTTCCCCCGGCCACTTCACCGCGTTCATCGCGTGGACGTTTCAGGCCGAGCACACGAAGCTGCGCGCCCCGACCGTCGGCGCGCATGATTATCTGCGGACGCAGGCGCTGGGCCGCATCTTCCTCGACAACTTCGAGAACATCCAAAGCTCGTGGGTCACGCAGGGCCAGGACATCGGGCAGGTGGCGCTCAAGTTTGGCGCGAACGATCTCGGCAGTATCATGATCGAGGAGAACGTCGTCTCGCAGGCCGGCGCGACCTTCCGCATGACCGTCGCTGACATGCAGCGGCTCATCCGCGAACTCGGCTACGAGCCACACCAACGCGACAACTGGTATCGGCTGGTGAATTGATTATGCCCACCGTGATGCGCATCGGCCCGTATCGCTTCCACTTTTACAGCCGGGAAGGCAGCGAGCCGCCGCACATCCATGTCGCCCGCGATGATTTCGAAGCCAAGTTCTG
Source organism: Verrucomicrobiota bacterium (assembly GCA_026397895.1). GTDB lineage: Bacteria > Verrucomicrobiota > Verrucomicrobiia > Limisphaerales > JAFMIX01 > JAFMIX01. The sequence continues at coordinate 23,063 of JAPLTZ010000315.1, forward strand.
GCTGCGCCCGGTGGCGCTGGCGAGCAATCACGGCTTTGTCAGAGCCGAGTTGGTTCGCATCGAAGCCCTGGTGGAAGAGAATTGCCAGAAGCTGCTGGAGGCTTATATTCAAATCCATGGTCACTGAACCGAAAACCGAAACCGTCGCCGCGCGCTGCTGGGTGGAAGCCCGGCGCGTGTGCCTGGAGCTTGCGGACGGCCGGTTCGTGAGCTTTCCCGCCGCGAAATTTCCCCTGCTCGCCAAGGCACCGGACAATCTCCTCCAAAACGTGAAGCTCCGCCTCAACGGACTCGCCCTGCGCTGGGAGGAACTCGACGAAGACATCTGGGTGGAGGACGCCGTCTGCGGACGTTTCCCCCGCGCGCATGAACTCGCGGCCTGACCGGTGCGACAACCGGCATCGGCTGGTGAATTGATTGAATTCAACAGAAGGAAACAAAGAAAACGAAGGCTTCCATCCGCATAACTTCGTTCCCTTCGTTTGCTTCTGTTAAGATATGTTCGCTTCGTTCGTCACCACCATCCTCTTCTCGCTCTCGGCGATTTCCGGGCGACGGGTTTCCGGTCTGTTGCGCGGCACGCACGCGAACCTGCTGCGGCTTTCGCTCGGTGCGCTGTTGCTCGGCGCGTGGGCGCACGCGTTCGGCTTCGGCGTGGGCGGCGCGGCGTTTCCGCTGCTGTTCTTGAGCGGATGCGTCGGGTTCGGCGCGGGCGACCTCGCGTTGTTTCAGGCTTACCGGCGGCTCGGCGCGCGCCGTTCGATGGTCATGGCGCAATGCGTCGCCGCGCCCATCGCCGCGCTCATCGAATGGCTCTGGCTCGGCCACACGCCGACGCTGACGCAGGCGGGCTTCGCGGCAGTCATCCTCACCGGCGTCGCGGTGGCGTTGCTGCCGCATGAGGATTCGGACGAACCGGTGAATCATCTCGTGGCGGGAATTCTGTTCGGCCTGGTCTCCGCCGCTGGGCAGGCGCTGGGCGCGGTGTTGAGCCGCAAGGCTTACACGGTCGCGGCGGCGCACGGGGAAAGTTTTCACGGCATCGGCGACGGCGTGAACGCGGCGTATCAGCGGATTCTCGGCGGCATCGCGGTGACAGTGGTGTTTTTCATCTACCTGAAGCTCGCGCACAAGCCGGACGAATCGCGCCCCAGCCAGTGGCGCAAGGCGTGGCCGTGGCTCGCGGCGAACTGCGTTTTCGGGCCGACGCTCGGCGTGACGTGTTACCAGTGGGCGCTCATCAGCACGCCCACGTCGGTCGCGCTGCCGATCATCGCGACGACACCGTTGATGGTGATTCCGCTGGCATATTTCATCGAAGGCGAACGCATCACGAAACGCGCGGTCATCGGCGGCGTCATTGCGGTGGGCGGCGTGATTGGACTGACGCTGGCGCGGTAATAACGCAGACAGAATTCACAGAATTATACAGAATTTTTCCGAACCAATTCTGTTCATTTTGTTAATTCTGTCTCTTTTCGGGGAGCATTTTTCGCGGGACGCCGTCCAATGAATCAGTTATGCGTTACTCACAGCCAACCAAAGGAATTATGAAAACTCTCACAACTCTCCTCACCCTCGGCGCGGCGGCGGCGCTCACGGCTTCCGCCCAGCCGTCGCTCACCATCTACAACCAGAACTTCGCCGTCGTCCGCGACACCGTGCCGCTTGACCTCAAGGCCGGCGTGAACGAGGTGCGCTTCGCGGGCGCGACGGCGCACGTCGAGCCGGACTCGGTCATTTTGCGCGACCCGGCGGGCAAGCGCGTGGTGCAAATTCTGGAGCAGAATTACCGCAACGACCCCGTCTCGCAGGAATTGCTGCTCTCGCTGAACGAGGGCAAGACGATTGATTTCCAGAACTTCCGCATGAAGGACAACACGCAGACGCGCGAAACCATTCCCGGCAAAATCGTCCGCAGCGGCTTCGTGCCGGGCGGCGGCGCGGAGCAGCCCATCATCGAGGTGAACGGCAAGTTGCAGTTCAGCCTGCCGGGGCAACCGCTGTTTCCGAGCCTCGGCGACGACACGATTCTCAAGCCCGCGTTCAACTGGCTGCTCAAGTCGCCGGAGGCGGCGAAGTTCGACGCGGAGGTGGGCTACGTCACGGGCGGGTTCACTTGGGAGGCGGACTACAACCTCGTCGCGCCGGAGAAGGGTGATTTCGTGGACGTGCTCGGCTGGATCACGATGAACAATAACAGTGGGACGACGTTCCGCGACGCGAAGATCAAGTTGATGGCGGGCGATGTGCAGAAGATTCAGCCGC
>JAPLTZ010000449.1 GCA_026397895.1 Verrucomicrobiota bacterium
GCGACACCGCCGAACTGACCACGCCCGTGCCGCCGAGCCGGCCATCGAGCCACACGCCGCCGCGCACGGTGACGGCGGAGTTGGGCAACGCGCCGTTGACGAGGAACTGGCCTTCGCCGATGAGCGTCTTGCCGGTGTAGGTGTTGGTGCCGTTGAAAATCAATCGGCCCGCGCCCGCCTTGGTCAACGCCATGCTGCCGGTGAGCGCGCCGCTGCCGGCGAAGATGTAATCCTTGGGCGAATGCACGCGGACGTCGCCGGGCGTGAGGTTGCCGGAGAGGCTGATGGCGGTGTTGTTCGAACCGGTCGTGTCGAAGAGCACGGTGTCGCCGGAGCTGAACGGCGCGGCGTTAGTGTTGGCATTGCCGATTTGAAACCAGTTCGTATACCAGTTCGCCGTGCTCGCGTCCCAAACGCTCGAAATGCCACCGCGCCAGACGAGCTTGGCGTTGGATATCGGCGGCGGCGGGGGCGGCGGCATGCCGTTGCCGAGGTAATAATCCCTGTAGCTGGCCTGGTAATAGCCGCGGTTGGCGACGACCATGAATTCCTCGCGCCAGTCGCCAAACAGGTCGCCCCACACGGCGGCGCGTCCGCCGTAGGCCTGATGGCAGCCGCCGTCTTCGTTGTAGAGGGTGTAGAGCCGCCCCAATGCGCCGGAGTTGGCGTCGAATTTATCAACGGTAGGCGTCGTCATGCCGCTGTTCGCGCCGCTCTCGAACTCGCGCGAGAGGTCGGCGTCCCACCAGATTGCCTCGGTCGGCCAGACGCTGTTGGCGTAAATCTGATTGCCCTTGCAGTCGAAAATGCCGGGCTGCGTGGAAAAGAATTCGCTGCCGCGCGTGGTGGGCACCAACTCCGCCGCAGCGCCCCGCCCCACGTCCACCACCCCGCCCGCATACCACTTCTTGATCAACGAGCCGGTCTTCGTGTCAATGAGCGCGGTCGCGAGCAGCGAGGAATTGTTCTGCTGGATGGAAAACATCTCAAGGCCGGGCCGGTCGGGGTCAATGTCCGTGACGTGAAAACGGTCGCCGTGAATCAGCTCCGTGTCCCAAAGAACCTGGCCGGTCGCGCCGTCCAAAGCCGAGCCGACGTTGAGCATGTCGTCAATGCCGTCGTGGTTCACGTCCATGATGCGGATCTGGTGGCCCCAGGATTCGTTTGATCCCGCTGCCGGCGTGTGAAACCACCGGCGCGTCAACTGGCCGTTGCGATAATCGTAGGTCATCGTCTCGCGCTGGAAGGCCTGGGCGGCGTTGCGGTTTTCCATGTGCAACAGCAGGCTCGGATGCACGCCGTCGCAATACATGATGCCGAAATGGCCGTTCATCGGGCCGTCGCCGGGCCACATGTTGGTGATCGTCGTGCGGGCGAGTTCCGCGCCGGTGAGTCCGTCGAGGATGGAAAGATATTGCGTCGTGTCGTCCGGGCCGGTGATGGTTGTGCCGTTGGGCAGCACCACGCCGCGCGCCGTGCGCACGCAGACTTCCGCCTTGCCGTCGCCGTCGAGGTATTGGTTGGTGCTGTTGTAGCCCATGTCCATCTGCCAGAGCAAAGTGCCGTCGCGTTTGTAGGCCTGGAGATATTGATTGACGCTGCCGGAGGTGGACAGGCGGTCCACGAGATAATCGAATTCGCCGTCGCCGTCGAAATCGCCGACCCAGCAGAACTTCACATCGTAAGGCGGATTCAATCCGCCGGTGACCGGCGACAACGGGAGCGGGACGTATTGCCGCACCGGCGAGTTCGCCGCCAGCCCATACGTCGGACTGGGAGAATATTCCACGCCGTTGGTGACACAGACGACATACCACGCGTTCGAGAGGGTGAAGTTCGCCGCGCTATCCGTGTAATCCGTGGTGTTGGTGATGACGGTGGAATTGAGCTTCACCCCCGCCGCGCCGTTGGCCGAACGATAGACGTTGAAGCCGATGTTCTCCGGGTCGGTCGCCAGCAAGCGCCAGCCGACATACGCCTGCGAAGTCGCCGAGTGCAAGACCACCACCCCGCGTCCCAGTTTTTCCATCTGGCGCTGCGCCTGCACGGAAGAAACCGCCGTCGCGAGCAAGACCGCAGCAACGAGACGACGGAAGGGGGTTCCAACATTCACAGGCATTGGGAAATACTACCCCATCCCCGAGGCGATAGCTAATCACCCGAAATGGTTAGACGCACCCAGACCCAATACGCCGCCACCAGCATCACCGCCGCTGAAATCGCACGTATTCCCACCCGTTCAAACGCCGGCGAGCGCTGCAATCCAAACAACACCGGCAACAGCACCGCCGCCACCGCCAACTGCCCGGCTTCCACGCCCAGATTGAAGGCGAACAGCGGCACGGCCAGCTCCGCGCCGTTCGCCGCCAAACCGGTCTCCCGCAACGCGCCGGCAAAACCGAAGCCATGGATCAAACCAAACCCGCAAGTCAGCGCGTAACGATGCCACGACTTTTCTTCGCGCCGCAGATTTTC
>JAPLTZ010000460.1:0-1168 GCA_026397895.1 Verrucomicrobiota bacterium
CATCGCCTCATTGTATCCCCCAACCTGCTCCCACGCGGGCTTACGGAAGAGAGAACAAACACAGACGATGTTATCCTTCAATACCAGCGTGTCCCTGTCGAAGTCAGGCAGCGGATACTCATCGGTCCGGTCCCCAAAATGCCGGATGTGCCCATAAACGAAGCCCAACTCAGGTCTCGCCTCAAGAAGCGGCACCAATTCCGCCAGCATCGTGGACTCGATCTTGTCGTCCGCATCCAGCGGAAGAATGTATTTCCCCGCCGCCGCCCGGACCCCCGCATTCCGCGCGCTCGACAATCCACCGTTCGGCTTTTCGATGAGTCGGATGCGCCGGTCAGGATGGCGGGCCGCAAGACTTCGCGCCACGGCGGATGTGTCGTCGGGGCTGCCGTCGTTGACAATGACGATTTCCCAGCCCGCGAAGGTTTGATCGACCACGCTCAGGACCGCTTCCGACAATAGCCCAGCCTGACGGAAGCAGGGAATGACGACAGAAACGAGGAGAGCGGGCGCCTCTTCCGAAGTTCCCTGACGAAGCAAGGCCCGAGAGGCCGCCACATCCTCGAGCGCCTTCGCGCTGCCAATCGCCCGGGCAAGCTGATCCGCCTGCTCCAGTGTCCGGCCCGCCAGACCACGGTCCAAAGGCACAAGAGCACGACCGCACTCGGTCAGCACCTCAAGCACCACCGCCGGTTGCTCCAGCGCGGGAACAACCTTCAAACCTTCCATGAGCGACGCAACTGCCGCATCGCGCTGCCCAAGGCGTGCCAAAGCACGGCCCACCTCCAGGCTGGATCGACACCGGACATAGGCCTGCACCTGCGCTGACTCAAGCAAGCCGACCCGCCCCTTCAGGGCGGCATGCATCTCGCCTCGAAGCTGCGCGAGCGACAGTTCCATCTGCTTCCGAATGTCAGCTGTCCGCTGCTCGGCCAACCGACGGCTCGCCTGCTCACGAAGAGCCCATTCCCTGACCTCCCCAAGTTGATCGTTGGTCTCCTCGGATCCCGACGAGCCGGGTCCCCGATCCCCACCTGAGTCACTGACCGCCACCACTGCCCCCCTTCCCGTCAAACCCGGGATCAGCCGCCCACCGGGTGTCACGATCTCGATCTGATCACCCTTGATCCCTACCACCGAGCGCTGCGGTGCCCCTTGGAAAAGACCA
>JAPLTZ010000460.1:1189-3257 GCA_026397895.1 Verrucomicrobiota bacterium
CCCCGGATCATCGTAAAGATGGTTCCCGCAAACGGCCCCTGGGAATTACTTCGGGTCAGTCCGAGAAAATCGGGGCGCAATCCGGCAAGAGCAAACAGGCGACCCAACTCCACCAGACTCCATTCACGCACGTGAGCCCGGTTTGGCGAAGGCCCTCGGTGCTCCACCCCGCGAACCACCTCACGCTCGGGAGTGGACAGCACCGCATACGGAGCATGGCGCAGCAGCATCCTGATCAACCTCAACAACGCACGAGGGTCCACCAGATGCTCAATCACGTCTGAACACACCACCACGGTGCGCGCGAGAACCGCCTCAGGTATCAACAGAAAATCGGCGCTCTCAAAATCCGCCTCAAGCCACTGCCCGAACCCATAGTGACTGCGGCAATAATCCAGATTCTGGCCGTAATCCACACCGGTCACCATAAACTCGGGATGAAGCGGAGTGAGCTTCGCGCCATCACCGCACCCAATGTCCAGAATGTGAAAGCACCCAAGCTGCCGGGCGACAACCGCAGCCACCGGGTAGACGTCCGGCTGCCAGACGATGCCGGTGTCGCGAGTCGCCGAATCAACATAGTACTCGGGCGTCGTACGCGACTGGTAACCGGGGACCAGGCAGAAATCGTCGGGAACTGAAGAATCAGACCTGGAACCTAGGTGGGACGACCCGGTCGGCAGCGGCGTATTCATGGAATCATTCAGCCCCTCGGAATGCCGTCCTGGCACCCCCGTCTCGTAGACATGGCTCGCTATGCGCAGCAGACACGATGCCAGCCGAGCGCACCACTGAAGATCAATTACTTACGCAGGTCCCCCAACAACCCAACCACCCGGTGAGTCGTAGAGCGGCAAAATTTTCCCTGCTGCCCCGAAGAACCATCGATTCCTCGCCCGCCAACTCACCTCGGATCCAACGGCAAATCCTCCGGCAGCGGCCGCCCCTTGGTCTCAGGAAGAAACGCCACAGCCACCAGACCGAGCAGAAACACCAGGCTCATCCACGTGGCCGCATTCCGAAACGCCTGAATCTTCGCCTCCGGCGTTGCAGCCCCCACCTTCAATGCTGCCTGGAGCTTCCCCAGGGTAAACGGCCCGCTGGCAGCCACGAACCTCCCGACGTTGTAGCAAAAGCTCGTCCCCGTGCTTCGCAACCGGATCGGAAACAACTCCGGCAGATAAATCGCAAAACCTGCGAACAGGGAGAGCTGGCACATCCCCATCAGCGGACTCAGCCAGAAGATGTCCGCCTTCGAGTCGAACAGGCGGAAAAAGGCAATCGTCGACGCCATCGCGAGGAGAAAGGCCACCGCAAACGAGGGCCGACGCCCAAACTTCTGCGCCGCCTGGGTCATCAGCAGCATGCCGATGAAAGCGCCGATGTTCAGCATGATCGAGTTGACGCCGATCCAAAAACTCTTCGCCCCTGCGATCTGCTCCTTCGGCAGGTTCTGCGACTCCAGAGACCTCTCAATGATCGGCCCCACCAGCTCCGGTGAGAAAAATCCTATGCCCCACAAGCCAATGACCCCTGCCACGCACAACAGCATGCCAAGCAAGGCCCCCTTGCGCCACCGCGCCACACCAAACAACGAGGCATACGACCCAAACGCCACCCCCGCTCGCCTCCCCTCTTCACGGGCCCTCACCCACTTCTCCGGCTCCTTGAGACGGATCTGCAGAAAAACGCAGAGAAACGCAGGCAAAGCTCCCACCAGGAACATCACCTTCCAGGACCACGCCGAAGGCAGGGTCCCGCTCGCCACCAACTGACCCACCGCCATGCTCATCAGGCCTGCAGTCACGTTGCCCACCGCAGAAAGCGCCTGCAGCGAACCCAACGCTCCCGTCCTCGACGCGTCCGGCAAAGCATCCGCGATCAGGGCCACTGCCAGTCCGAAAACACCCCCCACACCCAACCCCGTCAAAAACCGATAGGCAGCAAAATCTGCCCAACCGGTCGACAAGGCCGAAAGCCCCGTGAACACCGAATACATGAGAACCGTGACAGTCAGAGTGCGAGCCCGACCGATGCGGTCCCCGACCGCACCGAAAACCAGCCCCCC
>JAPLTZ010000072.1 GCA_026397895.1 Verrucomicrobiota bacterium
CCAAGGCTGGATCAACGCTACAAATAGTTGATTGGTATCCACGAACTTTAAGCAGCTTTCCGCTGACCTTGTCGAATGACAATGGGTTGCCGTTGATGTCCCTGTCTTTCCATTGGCCTGTTACACGCCGGATTTTGTCGCCATCGGCCAAACGCTTGACGGGCTTTGCAGCAAAGCACCACCACATCCTGTTCCTGAAAAACGTTATCCACAAAACATCATCGCCGCTTTCGTAAAACGTTTTAACTTGGCGTAGGTAGTCGGTGGCTTTTCCTTGCGTTAAACGTCTGCGCAAAGAATCTGGCAGCGCCCGCTTCCACCGTCCTTCTTTGCACGCTTGGTGATTGAATTCCCGGAAGCCAAGTCTAAGGATTCGCTTGCGAATACATTCGTCTTCCCATCCTCCCTTGCTGCCAAGCTTAATGAAATAAACCTCGGACGCTCGAATAGGTTTTTTCATGGCAGATACATTTTTAACAAGCTGATTGGAATGAACTCAATCTATCCGAAAAAAATGGACGATTATAGAAAAACCGAGATGGACGATAGCAAAGCCACATAGTAGGCCCGTAATTACTCTACGTGGATTGGATGACTCCCTGATTCCCAAACGCTGAATTAACCAATCTGCGAGCATGATCGCCACGAACCCTCCTGCAAATAAGTTAGAAAGCCGATATCCGAAAAATAATGATACCACAGATGCGAACTCACCAATGTAAGCGCCAGCACATCGAGCGCACACCGGAAATTGATAGCCCCACATCAAGAAACTTCGTTCGGGAATTTGATGGCAGCCGGAGCGATGGCCGACGTGCATGGACATGAGCCAAAACTTAAAAGTGCGGCTTCCAATATCCATACTATTTGAATCTGTGTTTGCAGTTCATGCACACAAAAACAATTTCTTCCTTCTTCTGTCCCGAGCCGAGTTGTCCGCACAGCAGTCCAAGTGGGCCAAGCATAAGACATCCACAACATCCGCCGGTATCGCTGTAGCCTCGTTTTTGGGTGTTATTCAAGGCTTGGAGATTTTCGCTTCTGCATTTAGGACATTGCATAAGAGTGCAAGGGGTTGCTGTTTCGGAAAGACTAGTTGGCCTAGCGCTTTTGTGTCAATTCATTACCAAGGCCCGGCTGGCATATATCCGTCACCAGCCGAAAACTCTGTGTCCTAACGCCAATTCAATCCTCCCCAGCACCTTCTCCTTGCCCAGCACTTCGAGGAGGTGGTAGAGGCTCGGGCCGTGGGGATTGCCGGTGACGGCGAGGCGCGTGGGGTGGATGAGCACGCCCACTTTCACGCCGAGTTCGGTGGCGGTGGCTTTCAGCGTGGCTTCAAGGTTGGCGGCATCAAACGCCGCCAGTTTGCCGAAGGCGTCGCGGACGCGTTCCAGGCGCGGCTTGTTTTCCGGCACGAAGGCTTTCTGCGCGGCTTCGGGGTCGTAGGCGAGGTCGTCTTTGAAATAGAAGCCGGCGTAGGCGGGCAGTTCGGAGAAGGTCTTGATCTTGCCGCGGCAGGTGTCGAGCGCGGCCTTCACGTAGGCGGTGGGGAAGGTGTTGGTGTCCACGCCGGTCTTGGCGAAGGCGTGCACGGCGAGTTCGTAGAAGCGGTCGGGCGCGAGTTCGCGGCAGTATTCGCCCTGCAGCCAGACGAGTTTCTCGAAGTCGAACTTGGCGTTGTGCCGGAGAATCTGCGGCAGATCGAAGCGTTCGATGACTTCGGCGAGGGAAAGTTTCTCGATGTTGTCCTTGGGCGACCAGCCGAGGAGGCAGAGGTAGTTGTCCACGGCTTCGGCGAGAAAGCCATCGTCGCCGTAGGTGGTGAGGCTCGCGCCTTTGTCGCGTTTGCTCATCTTGCTGCCGTCGGCGTTCAGGATGAGCGGGATGTGGGCGTAATGCGGCGGAGCGACGCCGAAGGCCTTGAAGAGCGCGATGTGTTTGGCGGTGTTGCTCAAATGGTCTTCGCCGCGAATGACGTGGGTGATGCCCATCTCCAGATCGTCCACGACGTTGACGAAGTGGAACACGGGCTGGCCGTCGCTGCGCACGATGACGAAGTCGGGGTCGGCCTGCTCGCGGTCGGTGAGCGGGCGGAGGACATCGCCGACGACGAGGTCGGGGATGAGGATGGGCTCGCGGGTCATCTTGAACTTGATGGCGCCTTCGTGTTCGTAGGCGAGGCCGTGGGAGAGCAGGGCTTCGACGCGGGCGAGGTAGTTGGCTTTGCGCTGGGATTGGAAGTAGGGGCCGCGGTCGCCCTTGCACGGGCCGGTGGCGTCGGCGGTGAGGGGGCCTTCGTCCCAATTCAAGCCGAGCCAGCGGAGACCGTTGAGGATGACGTCCACGGCTTCCTGGGAGTTGCGCGCGGCGTCAGTGTCTTCGATGCGCAGGACGAATGTGCCGCCGGTGTGGCGGGCGTAAAGCCAGTTGAACAGCGCGGTGCGGGCGCCGCCGATGTGGAGGTAGCCGGTGGGTGAGGGAGCAAAACGGACGCGAGGTTTCATATTTTCATGCGCAGATTACGCCGATTGCCGCAGATGAAAAATAAAAAACGCCGGGCTGTCATTCTTGATTTGCGGCGGGCGGCGGGGAGAAAGGTGGCGCGGGAACCGTCAGATGCCGTCGGCGTGGTTCGGCGGTTGTTCGCTTAACGTGACGACCGGCTTGCCCGCTCGG
>JAPLTZ010000246.1 GCA_026397895.1 Verrucomicrobiota bacterium
GACGCGTGGCCCGACCCGCATTGGTTGCGCTATCTCGCACACACTTTCGCCACCACCGACTGCGCCGCCGTCGGCGGGCCGAACATCCCGCCGCCCGCAGGCCGCGCCATCGGCACCTGCGTAGCGCACGCGCCAGGCGGGCCGGTTCACGTCTTGCTCACGGACAGCGAGGCCGAGCACATTCCCGGCTGCAACATGGCGTTCCGCAAAAACGCACTGCAAGCCCTCGACGGATTCGATCCGCAATTCCGAACCGCCGGCGATGACGTGGACATCTGCTGGCGTTTCACCGACTGCGGTCTGAAAATCGGCTTCAATCCCGGCGCGATGGTCTGGCATCATCGCCGGCAAACCATCCGCGCCTACCTGAAACAACAATCCGGCTACGGCCGCGCCGAGGCGTTGCTCGAACGCAAATGGCCCGCCAAATACAATGCCGCCGGCCAACCGGCGTGGCACGGCCGCATCTACGGCCTGGGCCGGCTTTCGGTTTTGAGCCTGGGCCGCTCGCGCATCTATCACGGCACGTGGGGCAGCGCGTTGTTTCAATCGCTCTACGAACCCGCGCCGAGCGCGATCTGGTCGCTGGCGCGGATGCCGGAATGGTTTCTCGTCATCTTCCTGCTCGCCGGGCTGTTGCTGCTGTCAACCTTCTGGCCGCCGCTGCGCTACGCCTGGCCGCTGCTCGTGCTCGCCACCGGAATCCCCGTCGTGCAGGCACTGCTCACCGCGCGCCGCGCGCCAATTCAACGCCAGTCCTTGAGCGTCCTCATCGCGCTGCTGCATCTGCTGCAGCCGCTCGCGCGCCTGCGCGGGCGGATGGCGAGCGGCCTCACGCCGTGGCGTCCGCGCCGGTTGCACGGCTTCGCGCTGCCCGGCTGGCGCACGGTGACTCTTGGAAGCGGCCACTGCCGGTCGCCCAACGACTGGCTGCTCGCCATCGAAGCGCCGCTCGCCGCCGAGGGCGCGGGCGTTTTTCGCGGCGGCGATTTCGACAGTTGGGATCTGGAAGTGCGCGGCGGCGCGCTCGGCCCGGTGCGGCTGCGGGTGTTGATCGAAGACTACCGCACGAACGGCCAACTCGTCCGCGTCCGCGCGTGGCCACGTTGGCCGATGCCGGCGTTGCTCCTCTGCGTCACCACCGCGCTCCTCGCGCTCGGCGCGGCAGCCGACCACGTCCTGCTCGCCGCGCTGCTGTTCGGCGGCGTGGCGCTGGCGTTGTTTCTCACCACCGCCGCCGAATGGACGGGCGCGATGGCGGCGGTGTTGCGGGTGCTGCGCGGCATGAAAGACGGGTGAGCCGATTTCGCAGTTGAGTTCACGCGGCTGCGCGTTATGCTCTGTCCATGCGCTGGCCAATCACCATTTTGTTCTCGCTCGCCCTGTTCGCCACCTCCGCCGTCGCCGGTTCGGACGGCAAGGTCATCAAGGTTCTCCCGCAATTCCTCGACCTCCAGGGCCGCACCACGCTTTCGCCGAGCCTCTACGAGCGCGACGCGTATCAGGCCCAGTTGCAGGCGAAACCAGAACAACGCTCCGGCATCGTCTTCCATGTCCAATGGAAAGGCCCGAAGACCGGCAACCTGAAAATCTTCATCGAAGCCCGCGGCGTGGTGCGCGAAAAAATCGCGCCGACCTTCGTCTGGGAACGGCCCGTCACGCGCCACGGCTGGTTCAGCCAGTGGGAAAAAATCTCCGTCACCGGCGAGGAATTCCGCAAGCTCGGCACGCTCACCGCGTGGCACGTCACCCTCTGGGACGGCGACAAACTCCTCGGCGAACAGAAATCGTTCCTCTGGTGAAAGCCGCGGTCTCATCCTTCGTCGCCGCCCTGCTGTTCCCCCTCCTCGCCGCCGCCCAGGATTTTCCGAATCTCCAGATCGGCGACACCGCCGCCGCCGACCTCACCGCGCCCGCCGCCTTCACCGTCATTGACCCCGCCGCCACGGAAACGCTGCGCCGGCAGGTCGCCGCGCTGGACGCCGCGTATTTCCGCTTCGACCCGCAGGCCGCCGCAGAAACCGAAACCGCCTTCCGCAGCAGCTTCGCCCGCGCCCGCGAGGAATTCCTGACCGCGTTCGCGGACAAATTCGGCAGCAACCGCGTCGCCGCCGCGAGCGCCACCGCCGAGCCGTTCTGGCAGTTCTACCAAGATTACCGCGCCGTGAAAAATTCCTTCCCCGCCAACCCCGCCCTGCTCGCGCTCTGGGCGGCGGGCGACTCCGGCAGCGCCATCGCCGACGAACTCACCGCGAAGTTGCGCGCGCAAGCCGGACGCCATCTCTGCGATGACAATCTGCCGCCCGAACTCCGCAGCAGCCCGCGCGTGCGGTTGCTCACCGCGCCCGCGACCACGCTCGCCGCCGCCGAGCGCGCCGCCAGGGAAATGCCGCGCGCCCGGCTCATCCCGCTCGCCCGCGCCCGCGCCGAACTCTTCGCCGCGTTTTCTGCCGCGCAGCAGCCCGCCGCGCGATTCCTTGCCGGTCTGCTCGCGGCGAATTGCGCGCCGGAAACCGAGTTGAGCCGCCAGAGCCGCACGCACGTTGCCGAAGCCGCCATCTCCGCGCTGCACTACGACGCCGGACAGGTCATCGTCGCGCGCGGCGAAGCCGTCACCGCCCGCACCAAGCTCGCGCTCGACAAAGCCGCCCGGCTCGTCGCGCAACAACACGCCGCCCGCCGGATTGTCGCCGTTCCCGCGCCGGCCAGTCCCGCACCGAACCCGTGGCCGTGGCTCGCGCTGGCCGTCGTTCTGCCGCTCGCCGGCGTGGGCGCGTGGCGGTTCGCGGCGCGGCGGCGGACGGAAATCATTTTGCCTGCGCGTGCCGGTCGCCACGCAAACGAACCGGAAAGCGAGTGGCAACGCCGCGCGTTGATCGCCGAGCAGCGGGCCGACCGCGCCACGGCCATCGTCCGCAAGGGATTGGTGGCGCAGCTCGCCCACGCGCTCTCGCACGACCTCATCCGCAAGCTCGTCGTCGACCTCGACGGCACCACGGTGACCCTGCGGGCGGACCGCTGGGGCGAGCCCGTGGACATCCAGACCCCCGACGCCTCGGAGATCGTGAAAGCGCGGAGAACCGGGCGTTGATTCAGGCGCGCATCGAAATCGCCCGCAAGCAAATGGCCGAGGCGCAGGGGCGGGTGGATCTGAACTAGACAGGATTCACAGGATTAACGGGATTAAATCCTGCATAATCCTGTCAATCCTGTCTCAATTTCCGGCCTGGCTTTTCACCGCCCGCGCGAGCGACGCCACGAATGCGCCGACGCGCGCCACCAGCTCCGGCGATTTGCCGTGCTCGGCAATCTGATTCACAATAGCACTGCCCACCACCACCGCCTCGCCGTGACCCGCCACCGTCCGCGCCTGTTCCGGCGTGGAGACACCGAAGCCAATCGCGATGGGCAGGCTCGTGTGTGCGCGGATTTTCGCCGTCATCGCGCCGATGGTGTCCGCCACCTTCGATTGCATCCCCGTCACGCCCTCGCGCGAAACGTAGTAGATGAAGCCCGTCGCGCGCTTGACGATGATTTCCATGCGCGCCTCCGGCGTCGTCGGCGCGATGAGGTAGATATTGCAAAGCCCCGCCGCCTTCATCAGCGCCTCGTAATTCTCCGATTCCTCCGGCGGCAGATCGAGAACCAGCAAACCATCCACGCCCGCCGCCGCCGCGTCGCGGATAAATTGCGCCAACCCGACCTTGTGGATGAGATTGAAATAGATGTAGAGCACGATGGGAATCTGCGAGTTCTTGCGGATGGCCGCCACCGTCGCCAGCAATTTCGGCGGCGTCGTGCCGGATTCCAGCCCGCGCTGCGCCGCAAGCTGGTTCACCAGCCCGTCCGCCAGCGGGTCGCTGAACGGCACGCCCAGCTCCAGCACCGCCACGCCCGCCTGGTCGAATGCGAGCGCGAGCTGCCGCGTGGCTTCGAGATGCGGATCACCCGCGCCGATGTAAACGACCAGCCCTTTTTGCCCGGCCGATTTCAGCGCGGAAAACTTTTCAACGATGCGGTTCATGCGCGGGGAGTTTCAATGGACAGGTTTCAAGTTTCAAGTTTGTTCGCCAGCCACACCAGCCGCAGCCCTTCCAGCGTCAGGTTCGGTTCGACGGCGGAAATCTCCGGCAGCTTCGCCGCGATGAGCTTCGCGTAGCCGCCCGTCGCCACCACCGGCAGTTTTTTCGCCCGCAACTCGCGTTTCAGTTCCGTCACCAGCCCGTGAATCAGGCCGCGGTAGCCGTGCACCGCGCCCACGAGCATCGCCTCCTCCGTGCTCTTGCCGATGGGGCTTTTGAACTCGCGGATTTTGATGCGCGGCAGCAGCGCCGTCCGCTCGTGCAGATAATCCGTCATCGCCGCCAGCCCCGGCGCGATGACGCCGCCGACGTAGTTGCCGCGCGCGTCCACCACGTCGAACGTCACCGCCGTGCCGAAATCCACCACCACCACCGGCGCGCCGAAGCGCTGGCGCGCGGCCACGGCATTCGCCAGCCGGTCCGGCCCGATGGTCTGCGGCTTGGGATAATCAATGCCCACGCCGCGCAACGTCTTCGGCGTGAGTTCCAGCGTGGCCAACTTCCACGTCCGCCGCACAAAGCTTTCAATCACCGGCGTCACCTGCGGCACGACGCTGCACAACGCCGCGCCCTCCAGCTTCGTGCGGCCCACAAATTTCTTCACGCGCGCCGCCGCCGAGCCGTCGCGCCAGCCGGCGGTGGGGATGTCAATCTGCTTCACCACGCGGCGGGCGTTCGCCAGCCCGAGGTGCGCGTGCGTATTGCCGATGTCGAACAACAAAATCATTTCTGCATTCCTCATTCTGCCTTCTTCATTTTTCCAAAATCACATCGCCGCCGGTGATGCGCTCCAGCCGTCCGTGCTGCGTGCGCACCAGCAGCGCGCCGTCGTCGTCCAGCGATTCCGCGCGGCCCGCCACAGTGCGGTCGCCGATGTGGATGGTCACGTTGCGGCCGAGCGTGACGCATTGCGCCTCCCACTCGTCGGCCAGCTCGGCGAACTTCGGCGAGCAGGCGCGGGCGTAATCGCGGTCAAGCTCGCGCATGATCACCGCGGCCAGCGCCGGGCGGTCAACGGTTTCGCCGGACTCGATCTTGAGCGAGGTCGCAATCTTCCGCAATTCCGGCGGAAAATCGCCCGCCGCCTGGTTCACGTCCACGCCCATGCCGAGGACGACGTGCTTCACGCGGTCGGTTTCCGCGCCCATCTCGGTGAGGATGCCCGCGACTTTTTTGCCGCGCAGCAGGATGTCGTTCGGCCACTTGATTTCCGGCACGACGCCGGTCTGCAGGCGGATCGCCCGCGCCAGCGCCGTGACCGAGGCGATGGTCAGCCGCGTGGCCTCCTGCGGGCGCACGGCGGGCCGCAGCAAAACCGAAAACCACAGGCCGCGCTTGCCCGGCGAAGTCCACTTGCGCCCCAGCCGACCGCGCCCGCACGTCTGCGATTCGGCAAAAACGACGACGCCTTCCTTGACGCCGTCGCGTGCGAGCTTCTCGGCGACGTCGTTGGTGGAACTGGTTTCCTGAAACACGCGGATGTCGCGCCCGACGATCTTGGTCTTGCCGAGGCGCGCCAGCAAATCATCCGCGTGCAGCAAGTCCGGCGCGCTCACAAGGCGGTAGCCAAGATGCGGGCTGGCCTCAATATCGTAGCCGAGCGAGCGCAACTCCTCGATGCGCGCCCACACCGCCGCGCGGCTGATGCCGAGCTGCTCCGCGAGTTGCGCACCGGAAACGCCGCCGTCATTCGCGGCGCGCAGCGCAGTCAGGATTTGAGCGTCAGTGGTCATGGGGAAGGCAGAATGAAGAGTGAAGAATGAAGAATAAGCATCGCCCACCGCCGGGATGCTGCGGTTTTCTTCATTCTGCATTCTTCCTTCTTCATTTGTCTGTGAAATCCAATCCGATGTCCACCGCCGGCGCGGAGTGGGTGATTGCGCCGACGGAAATGAAATCCACGCCGGTCTGCGCAATCGCACGGACGGTTTTCAGATTCACGCCGCCGCTGGCTTCGGTTTCAGCGCGGCCGGCGACGAGCTTCACGGCAGCACGCATCTGTGCGAGGCTCATGTTGTCGAGCAGGATGACATCCGCCCCGGCGTCCGCCGCCTGCGCGACTTGCGCCAGCGTGTCCGCTTCGACTTCGACCTTGAGCTTGGGATATTTCTTCCGCGCCCGCGCCACGGCGGCGGCGATGGCGTTAGGCTTGGCGGCGCGCAACGCGGCGAGATGGTTGTCCTTGATGAGCACCATGTCGTAGAGGCCGATGCGGTGGTTGCGTCCGCCGCCGCAGGCGACGGCGTATTTCTCAAACAGCCGCCAGCAGGGCGTAGTCTTGCGCGTGTCGAGAATCTGCGTCCGCGTTCCACGCACAGCGGCCACGAACCGCGCCGTCGCCGTCGCCACTCGGCGGTGAGGATGGCGTGCGCCGGGCCGGAAATTTCGAGCAGACTCGCGCCCGCTTTCACGCGCTGGCCGTCGCGGGCGAGCGTTTTGATTTTGACCGCGGACGAAAGCTGGCGGAAGGCGGCCTCGGCGAACTCGATTCCGCAGACGGTGAGCGGTTCGCGCGCACGCATGACGGCCTTGATGCGGGCGGTCGGCGGCACGGTGGCAAGCGTGGTCACGTCGCCGCTGCCGATGTCCTCGGCGAGGGCGAGCCGCACGGCGCGGCGGATTTCCGGCGATTCCATGAGGACAAGATGAAGGCAAAAGGCGAAAGGCAAAAGTAAAAACCGGCGGCAGCGACCATCGTTTACTGTTTCGTTGAGCGCGATTTTCCGCTACGTTCACGGCAATGCGACAAATCGGTCACCTTGAAAACGAGTCGGCGGCGCGCACGTTCGGGAATTTTCTCTACGTGCAGGGCGTCGAGAATCTGGTCGAAGCCGAGGCCGGGCACGGCTGGGCGGTGTGGATACACGCCGAGGATGAGCTGGAGCGCGCCGCCAAGTGGCTCACCGAATTCCGCGCCGCGCCGGACGACCCGCGCTTCCGCGCCAAGGCCGCCAGCGCGGAGGCGTTGCGCGCAATTGTGAAAAAAGAACAGGCCGCCTACGCAAAGCGCACGAAAACCGGCGCGCAGATTTTCCGCGCGTGGCACGCCAACGGTTTCGGGCCGGTGACCGTCGTGCTCATCGTGGCGAGCGTCGTGGTCTTCATCCTCTCCAAGGGCGGCGACGCGCCGGGGCGGGTGATGAGCCTGTTCATCACCGAGTGGGCGCAGGCCGACAATTACATCCGCTGGCTGCCGGCGATGCCGGAAATCCGGCACGGCGAAGTCTGGCGGCTGTTCACGCCCATCTTCATCCACTTCGGTTTCATGCACATCTTTTTCAACCTGCTTTGGCTGCGCGATCTTGGCGGTGCGATCGAATGGAACGAAGGCCCGCTGAAATTCGCGCTGCTCGTCGCCGTCATCGCCGGCCTGTCCAACACGGCGCAATTTTTCGTCGGCGGGCCGAGCTTCGGCGGCATGTCCGGCGTCGTCTACGGCCTGCTCGGCTACATCTGGCTGAAGGGGAAATTCGACCCGGCCTCCGGTTATTTTCTCCATCCGCAAACGGTCGTGATGATGGCCATCTGGTATTTCCTCTGCCTCACCGGCCTCGTCGGCCACATCGCCAACACCGTCCACACCGTCGGCCTCGCCACCGGTTGCGCGTGGGGCTGGCTGTCCAGCCTGCGACGCAAATAATTTATGCCCACGCCCGTCATCACCGTCAGCCAGATGCGCGAATGGGAAACTGCCTCCTGGGCCGCTGGCCGCACCGAGACCGAAGTCATCCGCCGCGTCGGCGAAATCCTCGCCGCGAAAATTATTTCCCTGACGCACGCCGGTGATTTCATCCTGCTCCTCGCCGGCAAGGGCCACAACGGCGACGACGCCCGCGCCGCGCAGCCGCACCTCGCCGGTCGCCGCGTGGAATTGCTGAACGTCGGCGAACCGCAAAATGATTTGCCCAAGCTGGACGCGCTGCTCGCGCAACGCCCCGCGCTCGTCGTGGACGGCCTGTTCGGCATCGGCCTCAAGCGCCCGCTCGACGCCGACTGGGTCAAGCTCGTCGAGCGCGTCAACGCCGCCCAGCGTCCCGTCCTCGCCGTGGACGTGCCCTCCGGTCTGAACGCCGACATCGGCGCGCCGCTCGGCGACGCCATCCGCGCCACCGTCACGCTCGCCTGCATCCAACCGGAGGACTTCGCCGGCTTTCCCCCGCGCCGCGAAACCGCCGCGCACAAGGGCGATTTCGGCCATGTTGCCATCATCGCCGGCAGCCTCGGCTTTCACGGCGCGGCGGTGCTGGCCGCGCGCGGCGCGCTCCGCGCCCAGCCCGGACTCGTCACCGTGCTGCCGCAGGAAAATATTTTTCACCCCGTCGCCGCGCAGTTGCAGTCCGCGATGGTGACGCCGTGGAAACCGGGCGCGCGATTGCCGGAAAAAACCAGCGCCGTCCTCGTCGGGCCGGGCCTCGCCGCGCCCAACCTGCCGACGGAGCTGAAAATTCATCTGCGCCAAATCTGGATGGAATCGCTCATGCCCGTCGTCGTGGACGCCAGCGCGCTGGACTGGCTGCCGCTGTATCCGCTCGCCGCGAATTTTGTGCGTGTCCTCACGCCGCACCCCGGCGAGGCGGCGCGGATGCTCAAGACCACCGTGGAAAAAATCCAGGCTGACCGCCCCGCCGCGCTGCGCGAACTTTCGCGGCAATTCGGCAACTGCTGGGTCGTGCTGAAAGGCCACCAGACGCTCATCGGCCGGAGCAACGGCAGCCTCCTCGTGAACTGCTCCGGCAACCCGCAGCTCGCGCAGGGCGGCAGCGGCGATGTCCTCGCCGGTTTTCTCGCCGGCCTCGTCGCGCAACGCCCGTTGCAGGCCGACCTGCTCCGCGCGCTGGCCTACGGCGTCTGGCAGCACGGCGCGGCGGCGGACAAGCTCGCGCACGAGCGGAAGAATTGGACGGTTGAAGATTTGGCGGGCGAGATCGGCAACGCGTGAAAGTTCACGCGCACTCGGCGCACAACAACGTCTCGTAAGCCGCGCGGAGCTTTTCCACCAGCGGCGATGCGTTCAAACTCTGGCCGTCGAGCGAGACTGCTTCGACCACACCGAAGCTGCTCAACGAAACGAAAACTCCGTCCACCGCGCGCAGTTGGGCGGGGAGAATGTTGGTTTCCCTGACCGACAAATTCAGCTTCTGGCACAGCTCGAAAATCACCGCCCGCGTCACGCCAGGCAGGATTCCCGCCGTCAGCGGCGGCGTGCACACCGCGCCGCGCTCGATCCAGAACAGATTCCCCCCCGACGCTTCGGCGACGTGCCCATTCGTGTCCAGCAGCAACACCTCGTCCGCGCCCGCCGCGTCGGCCTCGGCGCGGGCGAGGACTTGCGCGAGCTTGTTCGCGGTCTTGAAGCGCGCCAGCGGGTCGCCCACCGGCAACCGCAGCGAGGAGGTGATGAGTTTCCAACTGGCCGGGCCGGAGACCGGCGCTCCGGGTGCGGGATGCAACGTCATCACGAGCGTGGGCGACTCCGCGCCTTTGGGCGAATAGCCGCGCGGGCCGACGCCGCGCGAGAGCGTGAGCCGCAGCAGCGAATCGGGCATCTCATTCTGCGCGATAAGGTCGCCGACGAACCAGCGCAGCGCGTCCGGCGGGAACGGCAGTTTGATTTTCAGGAAGTCCGCGCCGTGCTGCAATCGCTCCAGATGCTGCGTCCAGCGGAAGGGCTGGCCGTTGACCACGCGCATGGTCTCGAACAGGCCGTCGCCGTAAAGAAAGCCGCGGTCGAAGACGGACACGACCGCGCGGTCTTCGGGGACGAACTGGCCGTTGAGGAAGATGAACTGGGTTTTCATCCGCTAATTTCGCGAATTGACGCGAGTTGCTTTTCCCTTTCGTGAAAATTCGCGCAATTCGCGGATTCAAAATCGAGCGCGGCGAGGAAGCCGGCGGCCTTGGCCAGCGTCTCGTCGTATTCGGCTTCGGGCACGGAGTCGGCCACGATGCCCGCGCCGACGTGGAAGTGGGCGAGGTTGTTTTTCACCACGGCGGCGCGGATGAGGATGCTCAACTGGCTTTCGCGGTTGAAGCCGAGGTAGCCGAGCGCGCCGGTGTAGGGGCCGCGGGTGAGGGGCTCGAGTTCGTCAATGATCTCCATGGCGCGGATTTTCGGCGCGCCGGTGATGCTGCCACCGGGAAAACACGAGGCGAGCGCAGCGAAGTGCGTCACGTCGTTCCGCAGCCGGCCTTCGACGGTGGAAACGAGGTGCTGCACTTGCGCGAATTTTTCCAGCTTCGCCAGCTCCGGCACTTGCACGCTGCCGTATTCGCAGACCTTGCCGAGGTCGTTGCGGAGGAGGTCGGTGATCATCACGAGTTCGGCGAGTTCCTTGGCGCTGGTCTGGA
>JAPLTZ010000436.1 GCA_026397895.1 Verrucomicrobiota bacterium
ATCACGCCGCTGCCGCCCACCGCCGAGGCGATCAGCGCCAACCAATCCTTCTGGCAGCGCGCCGAAAGCCCGTTGCAAAACGTCGTCCGCCGGCTGGCCGCCGACAAACCCGCCGGCTTCAAAATCGAATCCCGCTTCTCCAAAGCCCTCAACCTCCGCCGCGAGCCCAATGCCCCCGCGCTCTGGACCGGCGCGATGTATGCCCGCACCTTGAACTCGTGGGGCGTCACCCTGCAACAAAACGACCAGTTCAAACCCGCCGCGTGGTGCTTCCAGCGCGCCGGCGAGTTGAACCCCGAAAACGTCGCCGCCCAGATCAACCTCGGTTACAACGAAAAACTCCAGCGCGCCGACAAATCCGCCTTCGGCCTCACCAAGACGATGGACGACCAGCTCGCGGCTTATCGCAACTGGCAAGACTTTCTCAACAAAAACGGCCCGCTCGACGAGCCGCAGTATTGTTACCAGCAGGGCGTCACCTTCGCCCAGGGCGGGCTCTATCGCGAAGCCGCCGCGCAATTCCTCCGCGCCAAGCAGCTCGCGCCCGATAACTTCAGCACCTACCTCTGGCTCGCCCAAATCTACAACGCCTGGCAGTTGTCCGACGCCGCGCTCGAACTCACCGCCACCGCGCGCAAACTCCCCGGCGAATTCCCGAACCAACCCGCCTCCCAAGTCGAACTCGCCAACGCCGAAGCCACCGCCAACTTCAACAAGAACGAACCCGAAGCCGCCCGGCGCGTCCTCGAAACCACCATGGCCCGCCTGCCCGATGACGCCAGTCTCCTCAACATCGCCTTGCGCCTCTACCTCACCTACCAGCGCCACACCAACGCCCTCGCCGTCGTTGAAAAACAATTGCGGCTGACCCCCGACGACCCCACCGCCCTCAACAACCAGAGTTTCATCTACCTTCAGCTCCGGCAATTCGACCGCGCCATCCAGCTGCTCGACCGCATCATCGCCGCCCAACCCGCCAACGCCGTCGCCCTCCTCAACCGCGCCATCGCCCACTTCCAAAGCGACCACCTCGACGAGGCCCGGCAGGATTATGCCGCCCTCCAAACCCTTGCCCCCACCGCCTACCAAGCCAGCTACGGCCTCGGCGAAATCGCCTACCGCCAGAAAGATTTCCCCACCGCCATCGCCAACTACGAACACTACCTCGCCCAAGCCCCGCCCGGCACCGCCGAAGCCGCCCATGTCACCGCGCGCCTCGCCGAATTGAAAACCAAATCGCCCTGACGCCTCCCATGCGCGTGACCCACGTCATCACCCGGCTCATCGTCGGCGGCGCGCAGGAAAACACCATCGCCTCCGTCCTCGGCCTCCGCGCCAAACCCGGCCTCGAAGTGAATTTGATCTCCGGCCCGACCACCGGCCCGGAAGGGTCGCTGGTTGAAAGTTCAGGGTTCAAAGTTCACGGTTCAGAAAACCCTGAACCTAAAACCCTGAACCCTGAACTGACAATCATCCCCGAACTCGTCCGCCCCGTCCATCCGCTCAAGGACTTCATCGCGCTCCGCATACTCGAAAAAATTTTCCGCGAACGCCGGCCCGACATCGTCCACACCCACAGCGGCAAAGCCGGCGTGCTGGGCCGCCTCGCCGCCGCCCGCGCCGGCGTGCCCGTCATCATCCACACCATCCACGGCCCGTCCTTTGGTGATTTCCAAAACGCCGCCGCCAACCTCGTCTTCCGCGCCGCCGAGCGCCGCGCCGGACACGCCACCACCCACTTCGTAACCGTCGCCGACGCCATGCGCGACCAATACCGCGCCGCCGGCATCGGGCAAGCGGAGCAATACACCCGCATCTTCAGCGGCTTCCCGCGGCTGTTCAAGCGCAAGGGCCACGACGACCTTTTCGCCGTCGGGCCGGAACTTGTGCGGCGGAATCCGCGCATCAAGTTCCTCCTCGTCGGCGACGGCGCATGGCGCGGCCGCTTTGAAAACCTCGCCCGCGCGCGCGGGCTGGAAAAGCATTTCGTCTTCACCGGCCTCGTGCCGCCCGCCGAAATCCCCGCGCTGACCGGCGTCATGGACATCCTCGTCCACCTCTCGCGCCGCGAAGGCCTGCCCCGCGCGCTCCCGCAAGCCCTCGCCGCCGGCAAGCCCATCGTCGCGTATGATTGCGACGGCGCCCGCGAAGTCTGTCGGGAAAACGAAACCGGCTTTCTCGTCCAACCGGGAGATTTGTCGCAGTTCACCACCCGCCTGTTGCAGCTCGCCGGCGACGCCGCGTTACGCGAACGGCTTGGTCGGAGCGGCCAGCAATTCGTGCGGGAGAATTTCGCCGTCGAGCGGATGGTGGATGAACTGCACGCGCTTTATCTGCGGCTGGCGCGGAAGTGATTTTGAAGAAATCCCGGCGGCTATCGCCGGGGCAGAATCGGCTGAACCAGTTCCCAAACCCGCGCGCCGACTTCGTCCATTGTCCCGTCGGCATCGAGCACGCGCACGCGCTGCGGCTCGGCGGCGGCGACGGCCTCGAAGCCTTGGGCCGCGCGGGCGAAGAATTGCTGGTCGGCCTCCTCGATGCGGTCGCGGATGAACGGCAGCGTGGCCTGCCGCGATTGCAGCCGCGCGGCGCTGACGGCGGCGGAGAC
>JAPLTZ010000016.1:0-838 GCA_026397895.1 Verrucomicrobiota bacterium
GGCCGGGGTCGATGACGATGACGCGGCTGTTCTTCGGCGGCAGCGGCACAGCGGCGAGGAGCGGTTGCAGATTTTTCCGCGCATCGAGCGTGTGGACGAACAGGTGGCCGTTGGTTTCCTGCGGCGCGTAGCCGAGTTGCAGGTTCATGCCGTCCCAGTGGGCGTTGCGGCTGCCGGTCTTGATCGCCAGCACGCCGCGCGGCGTGGTGATGGCGTAGCTGGCCTGCGTGCCGGCAGAAATCCGCACCGGCGCGGTCAGGCCGTTGGAGCGCGTCCAAAACTCCAGCGGAATCCAGACGGGCGCGAACCGGTTCGTGGCCGGCGGCGGCGGGGGCGGCGTGACGAGCTTGGGCGGCGGCACGACGGGGACGGCGTTCGTGCCTTCCCAATTCGGCGCCGGCTCGGGACGCCGGTGGGTGGCGCAGCCGGCGAGCAGCAGCAGCGCGAACAGCAGATGGACGGATTTCAGCACCGGCACATTCTGCGGAAGCGCGCCGTCGCCGCAAGCCGTTTCAGACAGTGCCGTGCCGTCAACTGTCGAACCGACAATTTTCGCACCGCCTTCGCCAAGTAGGGGGTTGCGGAAAATTTTTCAATCATTACAGTGTGCGGAAAATCGACTCCCCCGGGTCAGGTTTGTTGTGGTGCGAAAGAATCATTAACCTTTTTTGGATTCAAACGTCCAAACTGGTGTCAAAATCAAAAGCCTATGCAAGAAACGAAAGAAAAAGAAAACGGCGGCGGTTGCTGCTCCTCCAATTGTGATTACACCCTGGCCTTCTGGGTGCTGCGCGGCTGGCTCGGCATCCGCGCCATCGTGACCGGCATCGAGAAGTTC
>JAPLTZ010000016.1:916-9644 GCA_026397895.1 Verrucomicrobiota bacterium
AGAAGTTCGCCGGCGTCAAAATCACCCAGAAGCCGCTCCTGGACCCCACGACCGGCATGGAAGACCCCAGCGGCGTGCTCGTGGAAGTGAAGCAGAAGTTTTACGCGCTGACCAACTACGCCGCCATCCCGCCGTCGCTCAAGGACAAGTTCGCCCTCGAGCCGCTGCTGCCGCAGGCGATGACCAAGCCGTTCTACGCCGTCCTCGGGCCGTTGCTCATCGTGTTGGGGGTGATGCTGCTGGTCGGACTGGGCACGCGCCTCTCGCTGTTCCTGCAAGGCCTGCTCTACATCGGCCTGACGGTGGGATTGATTCTGATCAAGCAGGACGACGGCGTTTCCTGGCTGGCCATCCACGTCGCGCTGGTCGCCATCGCGCTCGTGCTCGCGAAACACAACAAACTAGCCATCCTCAAAAAATGGTAACCTCACCCATCACCCGGCGGGAATTCGTCCGCACCAGCACGGTGGCGGGCGCAGGATTGTTGCTGGCGAGCAGCCCGCAGATTTTCGCCCAGGCCAAAGCATCCGCCAACGGCAAATTGAACGTCGCCCTCATCGGCTTCGGCGCGCAGGGCCGTGTGCTGTTGGAATCGCTGCTCAAGATCGAAGGCATCCAGCTCGTCGCCATCGTGGACATCTGGGAATACGCCCGCACCTACGGCGAGCGCTACCTCAAGAAACTCGGCGTCACCGTCCGCGCTTACGAAAATTATGAGGACCTGCTCGCCAAGGAGAAGGACTTGCAAGCCGTGGTCTGCGCCACGCCGGATTTCTGGCACGCGCCCGTCACCAACGCCTGCCTGAAGGCCGGCCTGCACGTCTATTGCGAGAAGATGATGTCCAACACCATCGAAGGTGCCCGCTCCATGGTGAAGACCATGCGCGAGACCGGCAAGCTGCTCCAGATCGGCCACCAGCGCCGCAGCAGCCCGCGCTACATTTTCGCGCTCAACCGCCTGCTCAACGAGGCGAAAATCTGCGGTCGCTTGACGGCCGCGCAGGCGCAATGGAATCGCGCGGCGGCGGAAGATTTCGGCTGGCCGAAGAAAACCGACCTCTCGGCGGCGGCGCTCGCCAAGTATGGTTTCACCGACATGCACCAGTTCCGCAACTGGCGCTGGTTCAAAAACCTTGGTGGCGGCCCGCTCTCCGACCTCGGCGCGCACCAGATTGACATCTTCAACTGGTGGTTCGGCGTCAAGCCCCGCTCCGTCATGGCCAGCGGCGGCGTGGATTACTACAAGAACCACGAGTGGTGCGACAACGCCATGGTCATTTACGAATACCAGTTGGCCGAAGGCGTGGCCCGCGCGTTCTATCAGGTGCAGACCACCACCAGCGCCGGCGGCGGCTACTTCGAATACTTCATGGGCGACGAAGGCTCGCTCAAGATGTCCGAAAATCCCGTGCTGTCTTCGATTTATCGCGAAGCCCGCGCGCCCTCGTGGGACGAACTGATCCGGAAAAATTACATCCGTGCCAAAACCAGCAAGACCGCGCCCACGCCCGATGCCGCCAAGGTGGACGTGCGCGAAACCGCGCAGCTCGCGGAATATGAGATGCCCGTGTCGTTCAACAAGCCGCCGCACATGCCGCACCTGGAGAACTTCTTCAACGCCATCAATGGCAAAGGCAAATTGACCTGCCCCGGCGACGAAGCCTTCGCCAGCGAATACGTCATCCACAAGGCCAACGAAGCCATCGTGACCGGAAAGAAAATCGAAATCACCGAAGCCGAAACCCAAGCCTGAGCAAATCTATGAACCCCAAAACCATCACCACCATCGTCGCCCTCACCGCCCTCACCGCCCTCTGCGCGCTCAACGCCGCCGTCGCCGCCGACAAAGTCCCCCTCCAGATCGAACTGCCCAAGCCGCTCTTCGTCGGCACACCCGTGCCGCTGAAGCTGCCCAACCTCGAACCCGCCCGCACCGGCAAGCGCCCGGACTTCCTCGTCCCCGCCGGCACCGTGAATCTCGCCAAGGGCAAGAAAGTCACCGGCAGCGACAGCGAACCCGTCATGGGCACGCTCGACCTCGTCACCGACGGCGACAAGGCCGGCGACGAAGGCACCTGGGTGGAACTCGGGCCGGGCAAGCAATGGGTGCAGATTGACCTGGAGAAATCCTCGGAAATCTACGGCGTGCTCGTCTGGCATTTCCACGCCCAGGCGCGCGCCTACCTCGGCGTCGTCGTGCAGGTTTCCGACGACCCCGAATTCAAGACCGGCGTCACCACCATCTTCAACAACGACTCCGCCAACGTCCACGGTCTCGGCGCGGGCAAGGATTTGGCCTACGTTGAAGACTACCAAGGCAAGCTGATTGACGCCAAAGGCGTGAAAGGCCGTTACGTCCGCCTCTACAGCGCCGGCAACACCACCAACAAGCTCAACCACTACACCGAAGTCGAAGTGTTCGGTAAATAGTTTTGCCCTGATCTTAATCGTCATCGTAATCTTAATCCGTTCCACCTGACGATTAGGATTAAGAGAAGGATTAAGATTACGACGACATCCCGGAAATTTCGTTGGCTGGTTTTCCTCAGCCTCGCCTTGCTCGCCTTGGCTGCGCGCCTGCCGCGCCTTGGCGAGCGACCGATGCACACCGATGAAGCGGTGAACGCCTACATCACCGGCCAGCTCCTCGCCGGCGAAACCTACCGCTACGACAACGAAGACCGCCACGGCCCCGCGCTCTACGCCCTCGCGCTGCCGCTCGCCCGCCTCGCCGGCGCACACAATCTTGCTGCGCTGAACGAAAACACCGTCCGCCACGGCCCCGTCATCGTCGGCGCGCTGACCATCCTGCTCTTCGCGTTCGCCGCAAACGAAACCGGCCTGCTCGCCGCGCTTGTCGCCGCGTTGCTTTGGGCGTTTGCGCCGCTGCCGCTGTTCTACAGCCGCTATTTCATCCACGAAACCCTGTTCGTCGCCGCCACGTTCGGCCTGTTACTGTCCGGTTGGCGCTGGCTGAATGCCGGTTCGGCCGTTGCCGCCGCGCTCGCCGGACTCTGCGCGGCACTCATGCTCGCCTGCAAAGAGACCGCCGTGCTCAACTTCGCCGCCGCCGCGGTCGCGTTGCTGTGGTGGCGCATTGAGGCGGGAAAAGATTCCGACCGAAAGCCGTTTTGCTGGCGTTGCCTCGCGCTGGCGGCCACGGCGTTTTTGATTCCGCTGGTGCTGCTCTACACCTGGGGTGGTCAGAATTGGAGCGGCCTCGCCGACCTTTTCCGCGCCGGTTCGTATGCCGTTGCCCGCGCCGGCGGGGAAGGTCACGCGAAACCGGCTTGGTATTATCTCCAACTGCTCGCCCACGGCTGGTTTGGCCCGTCGTTCCTCGCGCTGGCCCTGCTCGGCGGCGTGCGCGCGGCGAAAAATCCCGGCGCGATGCGACTCACGCTCGTCTTCGGCATCACGTTGCTCGCGATTTACAGTGCCATTCCCTACAAGACGCCGTGGCTCGCGCTGAACTTCTGGCTGCCGCTCGCGCTGCTTGCCGGCGTCGGTGCGGCGGAAATCTGGCGGCGCGCGAAAACTCCCGCCGCGCGCGGCGTGGTTGTGCTCGGTGCGGTTGCGTTGCTCGGCCTCGGCATGCACGACACGCGGCGGTGGTGTTTCCAACTGCCGGGCGACGAGCGCAATCCCTACGCCTACGCGCACACCGGTGAGGACATTGTGCGGTTGCCCGAGCGGTTGCAGCAGATTGCCAAGCCGAACTCCCTCATCGCCGTCGTCGCGGCGGATGCGTGGCCGTTGCCGTGGTATCTGCGGAAATTTTCCCACGTCGGCTACTGGCAGCCGAACCAGAATCCCGGCGCGGCGGATTTCTACATCACGTCCTCCGAATTTTCAGGCGCGCCGCCGCCGCAGGTGAACGGCTGGCGGCCGGAATTATTCGGCCTGCGTCCCGGCGTGCTGCTGGTTCTGTGGACGCCGCCGGAGACCAAGAGCCTGTTGGAAAACTCCCGGGTTATCCTTCACGGAGCTGGAAGCTCCGTGAACCCGCACGCTGGAAGCGTGCGCTACGGCGTAGCGCAGGCATCCTTGCCTGCGGGTTCGGGCGGCATCTTGCCGCCAGTTCCAAATTTTCCAACAGTTTCTGAACCGTGATCCACGTCTTCAAACATCACGCGATGGCCACGGAGTTTCAGGTGCGCCTCGCCACCGCCGACGCGGGCTACGCCGCGCAGGCCGCGCGCGCCGCGTTCGACGAGGCTGACCGGTTGGAAAATCTCCTGAGCCGCTTCCGCGAGAACAGCGACATCAGCGCCATCGCCCGCCTCCTGCCCGGCGAGGCATTGCGGTTGAGCGAGCCGGTATTCGCGTGCCTCGAAATCGCGCGGGACATGACCGCCGCCACGGCGGGCGCGTTTTCCGTTGCGCCGACGGCGGTGAAAACGCAGGGCGCGCTGCCGCGCTGGTCGTTGAACCGGGAGAATTTTTCTGTTCGTTGCGAGGCTGGCCGGCTGGAATTCGACCTCGGTGCCATCGGCAAAGGCTTCGCGCTTGACCGCATGGCGGAGATTTTGCGCGAGTGGGATTGCCCGGCGTTTCTGCTCGTCGCGGGCGGCAGCAGCATCCTCGCGGGCGATGCGCCGCCAGCCACGCCCGGCTGGTCGGTCGGCTTGGGCGACGATAACGCCGAGCCGCGTTACTGGCTGGCGCACGCGTCGTTGAGCGGTTCGGGCGTGGCGGTCAAGGGCCGGCATATTTTCGACCCGCGCACCGGCGAGCCGGCGGCGCGGTTGTCCCGCGCGTGGGCGTTGGCGCCGAGCGCGGCGGTTTCGGACGCGCTCTCGACGGCGGGCATGGTGCTCGATGAAGCGGAAATCAAAACCGTCGTCGCCGGTTGCGCGGACTGGCTCGTCTGGTTGCAGGAAAAAAATTCCTGGCGGCATTTCGGCGGGCGGGCGTTGCCGCCGCAGGCGGGTTGATTCCGTTCCGCGCTTCCTTCCGGGCACGGGTTTGGTTATGCTCCCGCGATGAATTCCGTCGTCCGCCACCTGAAGCAAAACCAGCCGCGCTTCGTCCGCGAGCTGGCTGATTTCGTCCGTTTCCCCAGCGTCTCCGCGCAGGCCAAGCACAACCGCGACACCGCCGCGTGCGCCAAATGGGTGGCGAAGCTTTGCCGCGCCATCGGCCTCGAAGCGCGCGTCTGCAAAACTGATTTCCATCCCATCGTCGTCGCGAAAACGCCTCGGAAGAAAAATTCCAAGAAACCGCACTTCATGGTCTACGGCCACTACGACGTGCAGCCGCCCGAGCCGTTTGATCTGTGGAAGACGCCGCCGTTCGCGCCGCGCATCGCGGGCCGGCGGATGTTCGGGCGCGGCGCGAGCGACAACAAGGGCCAGATTCTCGCGCACCTCAAGGCCGTCGAGGCGTATCTGAAAACGGGAACGGAACTGCCGTGCGACCTCACGTTCGTCATCGAGGGCGAGGAGGAAGTCGGCAGCGAAAGCCTTGCGGGCTTTCTGAAAAAGAACCGCGCCGAGCTGAAGTGCGACGCCGTGGTCGTGTCCGATACCGGCCTGCCGGCGAAAAACCTCCCCGCGCTTACCAGCTCGCTGCGCGGCATTGCCGCCTTTGAACTCACCATCCACGGCCCGTCCCGCGATTTGCACTCCGGCGTGTTCGGCGGCTCGCTCAACAATCCCGCGATGGCGCTGTGCCAGTTGCTCGCGCAGCTTCGTGACCGGAATGGCCGCATCACCGTGCCCGGTTTCTACGCCGATGTCCGCGAGCTTTCGCCGCGCGAGCGCAGGCTGATGAAACGCCTTCCGTTCAATGCGGCCAGCTACAAGAAATTCCTCGGCGTGCCGGAGCTTTTCGG
Organism: Verrucomicrobiota bacterium; assembly: GCA_026397895.1. Classification (GTDB taxonomy): domain Bacteria; phylum Verrucomicrobiota; class Verrucomicrobiia; order Limisphaerales; family JAFMIX01; genus JAFMIX01. The sequence goes on from JAPLTZ010000016.1 coordinate 6,753, forward strand.
TGAACGCGGCTACTCGGCCGACGAGCAGCGCGGGGTGCGCCCCACGCTGGAGATCAACGGCCTCACCAGCGGTTATCAGGGCGAAGGCAGCAAGACCATCATTCCCGCGTGGGCGCGGGCGAAGGTCACCTGCCGCCTCGTGCCAAACCAAGACCCGAAGAAAGTTGTCGCCGCCGTCGCGAAGCACCTGCGCCAGCTCGCGCCGCCGAGCGTGCGCGTGGAGATCGAGCACGGCCACGGGGCGGAGCCGTATTGGATGGAGTCCGACGGCGCGCCCGCGCAGGCGGCATTGCGGGCGCTGAAAAAGGCGTTCGGCCATGAGCCGGTGCTGTTGCACGAAGGCGGCTCGATTCCCATCGTGAACCTCTTCAAGAAACATCTCGGCGCAGACTCGCTGCTCATGGGCCTCGCGCTGCCGGACGACAACTCGCATTCGCCGAACGAGAAGTTCGACCTCGACGTGTTCGCCAAGGGACAGTTGATGAGCGCGTATCTGTGGCAGGAGTTGGGCGGGAAATAATTTTGGATTGCACCCGATGAAAAACATCGTCTATTTCGACCTCGAAACGCAGAAGTCCGCCGATGAGGTCGGCGGCTGGGGCAACATCCGCGACATGCGGATGAGCGTCGGTGTGACCTACAGCACGGCGCGCGGCGACTACAAAATCTACGGCGAGGCGCAGGTCAACGACCTCATCAAGGAGCTTCAGCGCGCCGACCTCGTCGTGGGTTTCAACATCCTGCGCTTCGATTACGACGTGCTCGTGGGCCACAACACATTTTTCGATCCGCAGCAGCTCCACACGCTCGACATGCTCGTGGAAGTGGAAAAAAGCCTCGGCCACCGGCTCAAGCTCGACGCCATCGCCACCGCCACGTTCGGTCTGGAAAAGACGGCGGAAGGTTTGCAGGCCATCGAGTGGTTCAAGCAGGGCAAGCTCGTCGAAATCGCGGAGTATTGCTGCTTCGACGTGAAACTCACCAAGCTCGTCCACGAATACGGCGCGCAGCACCAGCAACTGCACTACCTGAACAAGTTTGGCAAAAAGCTCACCGTGCCCGTGAAGTGGTGAATCAATACTGCTGCGTGGATTCGTCCTCGTGGATCGGCTGTGCAAACTGGTCGCTGCTCAACTCCACCTTGAACCGCGCGTCGTCCGCCGCCGCCGCCTTGACCACGACCTGCCAGGTCGCCACCGCCTTCGGGGCGAGCGCGGGCAAGGTTTCCATCGTGACTGTTCCGCCCTGCGCCTGCACGGTGGTCGTGCCGTTGCCGGAGACAAATTCCTGACTCGCCGGCAGCGCACAAACGAGCTTGATGTTCGTGCCGGGCAACGAACCCTGGTTCGTGACCTTGATGACGTAATTCACTTCCTTGCCGACCTCGATGGGGTCTTCGACGTCCACGACTTCGAGCAGGATGGCGGCGACGCCGATGACCTTCGTCGCGCAATCGCTCTGCGCCTGGGCTGTGGTCTCGCTGCGGACGCTTGGCGTGAACGCGAGCGTGCCCGGCTCGCCGGACTTGAGCACGGCGCAGACCTGTTTGCCGACGCCCGCCGCGAGGCCGGCGATTTCCCAAGTCACGTTGCCGTCGGCCACCGCACCGCCGTCGGTCGTGCCGGTGACGGTCGCGCCGGCGGGCACGGGCAGGGTGACGATGGCGCGCGGCTCGGCGATGTTGCCGGTGTTGCGGACGGTCAGGCAGACTTGTGCGGGGCGGCCGGCCAGGACTTTTTCCGGCGCACTGCATTCGATGGCGAGCGCGGCTTTCGGCTCCGGCCCGAGGTCTTCGAGGAAGAAATTGCTGCACGGCTTCGGCGTCACGCAGCGGTAGCGGCGGCCATTCGAGGTGAAGTTGAAGGCGTAGGCGGAGATGGGTTCTTTGCCGGCCCAGAGGACGTTGCGGAGGCAGATGGGCTTGCCGTTTTCGCGCGAGGACATGAAGGGCATCGTGTCGCCGACGGGGATTTGCACCTCGGAGATTTCCGCCGTGAGCGCGGCGCGGTGGAGGTCTTCCAGATTTCCCGTCCAACCCCACTGGCGCAGAATCTCGGCGATGTCCGGGCGCAACTTCTCGTCGTGGAAGCGCGCGCGCAGGTCGTCGGGCGAATGCATCGTCGGCGCGAAGCGCGTGGCGGGATGGCCGAGGTGCGTGGCGCGGTGCTGTTCGGCGCGGGCGGGCGCGGCGAGAAGGATGAGGCTCGCGAGCGCGAGCGCCGGCAGGAGGAGGGATTTGTTGCTCATGGCGGTAGGTTTGGGAAATTCCCGGCGTGTGGCGAGTCAATTTTTGTTTCGCCGGGCCGGGCCTGGCGCTAAACTCCGCGCGGAAAATATGTCGCATCACCACAGTCATCATCCCGGTCACGGGGCGTTGGGCGCGCACAAGCACACCGCCGGGCGCAAGCCGACCTACACGAAAATTTTCCGCTGGGAGCAACCCGCCGGGTCGCCGGTGCCGGCGGCGGTGGAAATCGTCGGCTCGTTCACGGCGTGGAAGAAGTTGCCGCTGGAACGCTCCGCTGTCACCGGCACGTGGCAGATTACGATTCCCGAAATTCCCGGCAGCCGCACGCACCACTACATGCTGCTGGTGGACGGCAAACCCGTCTCCGACAAGAACTGCGACGGCCTCGCCGTGCCGACCAACGCGGAGGAGGCGCAGTATCAATTGACCACACCGCGCGGTCCGCGCGTGCTCATGCTGTTCGCGCAAACGAAGTGAATCAATTTTTCCCGCCGGCCATCGCGTAGGGAATTTCAAACTGGCTCGCGGCGTTCGTCTGGGATGCGTCGAGCCACGGCGAATAGGTTTTCACGCGGATGACGTTGTTTGCCGGCGAGAATTGGTAGGTGCGCAGAAAACCATTCCAGCCGTTCGTGTAGCTCTGG
>JAPLTZ010000016.1:9651-12191 GCA_026397895.1 Verrucomicrobiota bacterium
GTCGCTCAAACAGGTGAAGACGGTGCGACCCTCAAAAACATCTTTCCGCAGCGCCTCGCCGTGGTGATGGCCGCAGAGCAGGAGAAAGAGATTCGGGTTGCCCTTGAGATTCTCGTAAATCTCCCGCCCGCGCGGGTCGAAATCGCCGGCCACCGGCAGGATGTCGTGGCTGACGACGACGGCGCGGCGGTGGGCGTTGGCCTTCAGCACGCCGTCCGCCCACGCATCAACTCCCGTGTAATCCACGTTCGTGGCGTAGCGGCTGAAATCAATGTAGAGAAAAATGAAATCCATGCCGCCCGCGCTGATGAAGTCGTAGTGGCTCTGGTTGTTCTTGCCGTAGTGGCCGCCGTAATATTTGTGCGCCGCGAAATGTTCCGCGCTGAAAAATTTGTCATAGTTCCTGATGCCGCCGAGATGATCATGGTTGCCGGGGACGACGCCGTAGGGAATGCCGTCCGGCAGGCCGGTGAGCGCGGGAGACTCCAGCCGATACAGCGCGTTGGTGGCGGCGAGCCATTGCTCCGGGAGCTTGTCGCCGTCGTTCACGATGTCGCCGAGTCCCGCGACATAGACGATGTTCAGGTTGGTGCGATTGGCGATAATCCAATCCGTTTGTGTCTGAAAAATCTGCGGAAATTTCTTCGAGTAGAACTGCGTGTCCGGCAGCACCGCGATCGTGAAATCCGCCGCCGCCTTGTCCGTTTGCGGCGCGGCATATCCGTTCAAGCCGATGAGCAGGAGGAAAAACAGGTTCTTCATTTCCCGAAAATACCAGACAACCGCGGCGCGAAACAAGCCCCGTCGCCGCGTCCGGGGCTTTGCTTGGCGGTCATTTGCGCCTAGCATCTGCGGCAGGTGAAAATCTCCATCGTCATCCCCGCGTTCAACGAGGAGCGGCTGCTCGGCGACACGCTGCGGCAGGTGCGCGCCGCGCTGGACGCGTTCACTGAGCGCGGCTGGACGGCGGAAGTCATCGTGTGCGACAACAATTCCACCGACCGCACGGCGGAAATCGCGCGGGCCGCCGGCGCGACGGTGGTCTTCGAGCCGGAGAACCAGATCGCGCGCGCCCGCAACTCCGGCGCGGCGGCGGCGACCGGCGACTGGCTGGTGTTCGTGGACGCGGATTCGCATCCGAGCGCGGAGCTGTTCGCGGATGTGGCGGAGCAGATTGGGTCCGGTCGTTGCCTCGCCGGCGGCAGCACGGTGAAATTGGACACGCCCAACCTGGTGCCGCGCGCGGTCGCGCAGTTGTGGAATTGGACGAGCCGCGCGACGCGCTGGCTGGCGGGGTCGTTTATTTTCTGCGAGACGGCGGCGTTCCGCAAAATCGGCGGGTTCAGCCAGGAATTGTTCGCCAGCGAGGAGATCGAATTCAGCAAGCGGCTGAAACAGTTCGCGCGGGCGGAGAAAAAGAAGATAGTGCTCCTGCACCGGCATCCGCTGCTGACCTCGGCGCGGAAAGTCCACCTCTACACCACCGGCGAGCATCTGCGGTTTCTGGCGAAGATGATTTTGCGCGGCGGCCAGCCCCTGACCGACCGCGCTGCCTGCCACACTTGGTATGACGGGCGGCGGTAGCAATCTGTCCGCTTGCCAAGTGCGAAGCCGGCGAGTTTAATTCCCGCGTGCTACACCAGCAGACGCTCAATAAATCCGCCAGTTTCTCCGGCATCGGCCTGCACAGCGGCAACCGGGTCAACATGACCTTCCTGCCCGCGCCGGCGAACAGCGGCATCCGCTTCCGCCGCGTGGATCTCGAAGGCAAACCCGAGATCGAGGCGCGCGCGGAAAACGTCTCCGAAACCAACCGTTCCACCACGCTCTCCAAGGGCAACGTCAAAGTCCACACCGTCGAACACGTCCTCGCCGCGTTCGCCGGCGGCGGCATTGACAATGCCGTCGTGGAGCTCGACGCCAACGAGCCGCCCATCGCCGACGGCAGCGCGCGGGAATACCTCAAGCTCATCGAAGCCGCCGGCACCGTGGCGCAGCCGGAAAAGCGCGAGGTTTACGCCGTCACCGCGCCCATCGAATTGAAGCTCGGCGAATCTGTCATGTCGCTCTTCCCGCACGACGCGCTCAAGATCACCTGCACCAGCGCGGACTCGAACGGCCGCTTCACGCAATTTTTCAGCACCGAGATTTCGCCCAAGATTTGGGAGCGCGAAATCGCCCACGCGCGCACCTTCTGCTTCTACGAGGAGATCGAATACCTCATCAAGAACGGCCTCATCAAGGGCGGCAGCTTGGAAAACGCCGTTGTCATCCGCGAGGACGCCGTGCTCACCACCGAGCCGATGCGCTACCCGGAGGAATTCGCGCGGCACAAGATCCTCGACATCATCGGCGACCTCTCGCTCGTGGGCCGGCCCATCACCGGCCACATCATTGCCGTCAAACCCAGCCACGCGGCGAACTGCGAACTCGCCCGGCAGATCGTCGCCCAGATGAACAAGCCGCTCCGCGCCGTGCAGACCTTCACGCCGCCGCCCGTCGCCGCAGCCGCGGCCAACGGCGCGTCCGCCCTCGCCCAG
>JAPLTZ010000016.1:12233-13747 GCA_026397895.1 Verrucomicrobiota bacterium
CATCGCCAAGACCGTCATGAACATTGACGAGGTCATGCGCCTGCTGCCGCACCGCCCGCCATTCCTGATGGTGGACCGCGTGATCGAGATTGACCCGGAAGGCAACCACATCGTCTGCGTGAAAAACGTTTCGATCAACGAGCCGCATTTTCAGGGGCATTTTCCCGGCTTCCCCATCATGCCCGGCGTGTTGCAGCTCGAAGCCATCGCGCAGGTCGCGGGCATTTTGCTCTTCGTGAAGGAAAAGCAGGCGGGCAAGCCATCGTATTTCATGGCGGCCAACGACGTGAAGTGGCGCAAGCCCGTCCGCCCCGGCGACACGCTGGTGATTGACGTGCGGCTCACCAAGCATCGCGGCACGATGGGCAAGGCCCGCGGCGTCTGCTCCGTCAACGGCGAGACCGTGAGCGAGGCCGAAGTCACCTTCATGATGGCCAAGGATTGACAAATTGAGAATTGCGAATTTTGAGTTGCGAATAAACCAGCCGCCAGATCGGGATTATGCCGAACGATCTCAAAGAAAGAACCAAACGATTCGCCTTGGAGGTGATTTGTTTTTGTTCGAGCTTGCCGATGAAAGCTGAATTCAAGGTCATCTCGAATCAGTTGTTGCGGGCAGCCACCTCGGTCGGGGCGAATTACCGCGCCGCCTGCCGCTCAAAATCAAAGGCTGATTTCATCAACAAACTTTCCATCGTGGAGGAAGAAGCCGACGAATGCGGTTACTGGTTTGAGCTGCTGGAAAAATTGCCGGCCACCAGCCACCGCGAACTGGCCCGGCTCCGGGATGAAGCCAGCCAACTGGTGGCCATCATGGTCCAATCCAAAAAGACCGCTCGGACCAACACGGCGAGTTGATACCTGAAGATTCGCCATTCGAAATTCGCAACTCGAAATTTTATGATTCATCCCACGGCCATCATCCACCCCGCCGCGAAAATTGGCGACGGTTGCCACATCGGCCCGTATTGCGTCCTCGGCGAACACGTCACGCTCGGCGCGAACTGCAGACTCCATTCCCACGTCGTCATTGACGGCCACACCACCCTCGGCGCGGAGAACGAAATCTTTCCCTTTGCCAGCATCGGCTTGCAGACGCAGGATTTGAAGTGGGCCGGCGGTGTCACCCGCACCGTCATCGGCGACCGCAACACCTTCCGCGAATACGTTTCCATCCACAGCGCCACCGGCGACGGCGAAACCACCACCGTCGGCTCGGACAACCACATCCTCGCCTACTGCCACCTCGCGCACAACGTCACGCTCGGCAGCCACGTCATCATGTCCAACGTCGCCACGCTCGCGGGCCACGTCACCGTGGAAGACCACGCCGTCATCGGCGGGCTGGCGGCGGTGCACCAGTTCTGCCGCATCGGCAAAATGTCCATCATCGGCGGCTGCTCCAAGGTCGTGCAGGACGTGCCGCCCTTCATGCTCGCCGACGGCAACCCCGCCGAGACCCGCACCATCAACAAGGTCGGTCTGGAACGCAACGGCGTTTCCGAGGAAGCGCA
>JAPLTZ010000016.1:13787-16314 GCA_026397895.1 Verrucomicrobiota bacterium
CCTACAAAATCCTGTTCCGCGAAAAGCTCACCATCCCCAACGCGCTCGCGAAGATCGAGAAGGAACTCCCGCCGCTGCCCGAAGTGAAACATCTCGTCCAATTCGTCCGCGCCAGCGAACGCGGCATCGGGAAGTAAGGTGGATGGATTTGGTAGGGACGGCGCGCTGCGATGTCCCCGCCCGGAGCGGAAACGCAGGGCGGAACGAGCGTGGCGTGGCGTGCGATCTGGTGCGTGTTAGATTCCGTCGCCTGACCTGCCGCGACGGGCGCGAGCACGGCGGGCGCTGCGCTCGGCGACGGGGAACGGCGCAACGCGCCGTCCCTACCCAAAACCGGACGCCCCGCAATTCCGCCTTGATAAACATTTGGGCCGGACGCAGAGTCGAAGCCGTGAAAGGGAATAGACTGCAAATTCGTGGTTCAATTAACTGGTAGTCTGCTTTGCGCGTCATGAAAAAGAAGGACATTGCTTTACTGCTTTCAACGAGTTTGTTCCTTGCTATCGTGGCTGCTGCGGCCTTCTTTACCGCCGAGACGATTAGTAAGCAAACGAAGGACGACGGCCATCGGCAGAAAGTTGAAACATTTATCACCAATGTTCAGAGCGGTAAGTGGCAACTTACAACAGAAAGATGGCTTGAGTGCATGCGCCGAGAGGATGCCGCCGCCGAGGCATATCGTAAGGCTGGCGCAAGCACAGCCAAAATGATGCGCGTTTTTGCTTGGACAGCACTTGCTGGCATGTTCATGCAAATTATCGTAGTCCTTTCAGTCAGGAAGCGGATAGAAAATGAGAATACCAAGAGTGCCGCCTGATTTAGCAACAGACTGCAAATCGTCACCCCCGCTCGCCTTCCCCGCACCGCCACGTTTGAGCCAGATTCCGTCCCGCCGTTATTAAGTGTCCCCGCCCCGCCCGGCCTGTTACCGTCCCGCCATGAAGATTACGAATTTGAACCCCGACACCGACATCGGGGCCAGCGCGTGGTGCGTGGACCTCGAAGGCCACCGCATCCTGCTCGACGCCGGCATGCACCCCAAACTCGAAGGGCGCGACGGCCTCCCGCTGTTCAAGTCCATCCAGCCGCAGGACGTGGACGCCATCGCCATCACGCATTGCCACCACGACCACGTCGGCGCGCTGCCCGTCGCCTGCAAGTATTTCCCCAAGGCGCACGTGCTGATGACCGACCTGAGCTATTTCATCGCCGAACGCGTGCTGCACAACTCCGTCAACGTCATGACCCGCCAGCGCGAGGAACTCGGCATCCGCGAATACCCGCTCTACACGCACGACGAGGTGGATGACATCACGCCGCATTTCCAGGGCTTCAAATACAACCGCGAGATCGCCTGGGCCGCGTTCGCCAAGACGCGCGCCGGGTTCACCTCGCCCACGCTGGAGTTCTTCGACGCCGGCCACACGCTCGGCTCGGCGGGCGCGATGTTGCGCGGCAGCAAGGAGACGATCTTCTACACCGGCGACGTCTGTTTCCACGACCAGACCATCCTCGCGGCAACCGCGCCGTCGCCCCCGGCTTCACCCGCGAGAAGGAAGTCGAGCGGCTTGTCGCGGACATCCAGCGCGTGCTCAAACGCAAGGGCAGCGTGCTCATCCCGGCGTTCGCGCTCGGGCGCTCGCAGGAAATCCTCGCCCTGCTCGCGCTGCTCATGCGCGAAGGCAAGTTGAAGCCGCAGCCCATCTTCATCGGCGGCCTCGGGCGCGTCTTCACGGAGATTTACGACCTGGAATCCCACCGCGCCAACCGCCAGCACACGAACCTGCAACTCCGCGAGGCGCTCAACCTCGTCGTCCTCGAAAAGGGTCAGGCCGAAAGCATGCGGCTCACGGGCGGAAAGATTTTCGTCATCACCGCCGGCATGATGAGTGAGAACACCGCCGCGCACGACCTTGCCAAGCGCATGGCCGGCGACCCGCACCACGCCATCTTCTTCGTCGGTTACGCCGACCCCAGCACGCCCGGCGGCCGGATGAAGGCCGCGAAGCTGGGCGAGACGTTCGTCTTCAGCCCCAGCGCCGGCCAGGTCACGCGCAAGTGCGAGATTCAGGATTACGCCCTCACCGCGCACGCCAACCGCACCGACCTGCTGGATTTCGTCAGCCAGGTTGATCCGCGCACGGTGCTGCTCGGCCACGGCGACGACGCCGCGCGCAAGTGGTTCGAGGAGCAAATCCGCGCACGGCATCCGAAGATAAAGATTGTCCAGCCGCAGCCGGGCAAGACCGTGGAAGTGTAGAGCGATTCCTGCAAATCATTTCCAGATCAGGCAGAGGAAGGCGGTTTGCGTCTGGTCGGGCGAGGAAACTTTCGCGGGCCGAGCGGCGCCGCCGCCACCGCATGCCAGCCGGACAACTTCACCGCGTTACGCGGATTTCGCCGGCGTGAAATCAACTTGCCGTGAGACGGAATGTGGGCAGATTGTCACGGTTTTCCGGCGGGAAGGGTGGCTGAGTGGTTAAAGGCACCTGTCTCGAAATCAGGAGATGGGGTAACCCATCCGGGG
>JAPLTZ010000359.1:0-2716 GCA_026397895.1 Verrucomicrobiota bacterium
AGCACAGTCAGCCGGGAGGCCGGGCCGCTGCCGTCAGACGTGGAATCCGCGCCCGCTCCGACCACAGCCGGCATCAATTGGAACCGCATCAACATGCTCGATGTTTTTTTGATCATCACGCTGTATTGGGCCACCCGGATTTTTTGGAAAAACATGATGGGCCGCATGTGATCCTCCCTTATGCTTTTTCTTCTGGCGCAAACAATGTTTTGGCTGAGTCTGGCGGTTTTATTCTACACATTCCTGGGCTACCCGCTGCTGCTGTTCGTGCTGGCATCGCTGCGTGATTCCTGTCCAACAAGTGCCGTGCCCGCCCCGCCCCCTGCCATCACCGTCGTTCTTGCCGTCCACAACGAGGCGGTCCGCATCGGCCCGCGGCTGCAAAATCTGCTGGCCTCCGATTACCCGCCCGGAAAGCTCGGCATCATTGTCGTCTCCGACGGCTCGACCGATGCCACCGTCCAGCAGATTCAGGCGCTCGCTGATCCGCGGGTCACACTCATCAACCAACCGCAACGCCAAGGCAAGGCCCACGCGCTCAATCTCGCCCTCGCTGCGGCCAAAGGCGAAATCATCGTCTTCGCGGACGGCCGCCAGCAATTCGCACCCGATACCATCGCGCAACTCGCCAAACATTTCGGCGACCTGCAGACCGGTGCCGTTTCCGGGGAACTCATCATCGCATCCGCTGCCAGTGCCGCCGGCAGCGGCGTGGACACCTATTGGAGGCTGGAGAAAATACTTCGCCGATCCGAAGCCCGCTGGGATTCCAGCATCGGCTGCACCGGCGCGGTCTACGCCATCCGCCGCGCCCTTTACCAACCCATCCCCGGCGACACCATCCTCGACGATGTCGTCATCCCCATGCAGATTGCGCTGCAAGGCTACCGCGTCGCCTTCGAACCGGCCGCCCGCGCTTTCGATCCCCAAACCCTCGAACCCGCCCGCGAACAGATCCGCAAACGCCGCACCCTCGCCGGCAATTATCAAATGCTGTTCCGCCATCCCGCCTGGCTGCTGCCTTGGCGCAACCGCCTGTGGTGGCAACTCATCTCCCACAAATACCTCCGCCTCGCCGCGCCGCTATTTCTATTTCTGCTGTTCACCGCCAACCTGCTGCTGCTTCCCTGCAAATTATTCTGGTGGCCGCTGCTGGGGCAAACTCTGTTTTATGCCCTCGCCCTCTACGGCCTGACCCACCCGGAAAACAAAAAACGCTGCCTCGCCATTCCCGCCGGATTTGTTTTCCTTAACTGGATGTCCGCGCAATCACTCTGGCATTACCTGCGCCAACCCCGCTTCTCGGGCTGGCAGACAACCTAGCATGTATAAGGCCCTCGATCTCTGGCTGCCCGCCTACCTGCGCCGCTCCCGCCCCGCAACTCCGGCGGGCGTCACCGACATCATGCTCGCCGTCTGCGACCACTTTGAACCGCTGCACGACGCGGACAAGGCCACCGCCATCGCCCGCATCCGCCGCTGGCAGCGGGAATTCCCGCCGCTCATCGAACAATTCCGCGATGCCGATGGCATCCGCCCGCGCCACACTTTTTTCTACCCCGTCGAGCAATACGATGCCGACCTCCTCGCCGAACTCGCCGAACTCTGCCGGCGCAGCGGTGGCGAAGTGGAACTCCACCTCCACCACGAAGACGACACCGCCGAACGGTTGCGGCAAAAGTTGGAACTCGGCAAAACCAACCTCGCCCGCCACGGCCTGCTCGCCCGCGATGCCGCCGGCGGAGTCCGTTACGGCTTCATCCACGGCAACTGGGCGCTCGCCAACTCCCATCCGCAAGGCCGCAGTTGCGGCGTGACCGACGAACTCACCGTGCTGGCCGAAACCGGCTGCTACGCCGATTTCACCATGCCCTCCGCGCCCAGCCCCACCCAGACCCGCATCATCAACAGCATCTACTACGCGCAGGACTCCGGCCGTCCCAAATCCCACGACACCGGCGAACTCGCGCGCGTTGACTCAAAACTCGAAACCAACAACTCAAAACTCCTCTTGGTTCAAGGCCCGCTCGGTCTGAACTGGGCCCGGCGCAAGTTCGGTTTTCTGCCCCGCATCGAGAACGGCGAAGTCACCGGAGTCAATCCGCCCCGCCCGGAGCGCGTGCGGATTTGGACCCGCCTCGCCCCCCGTGTCCAAGGCCGACCGGACTCGCTCTTCATCAAACTACACACCCACGGTGGCATCGAACGCGATATGGCCACGCTGCTGGCCGCGCCGATGCGCGATTTTTTTTCGCACCTGACCACGCAATACAACGACGGCCAAAAGTATCGTCTGCACTTTGTCACCGCCCGCGAAATGGTGAACATCATCCACGCCGCCGAGGACGGTCATTCCGGCAACGCCGGCGCGTTCCGCAACCATCGTTACCAATCCGCGTTGAAACCGTGAAAGTCCTTTTCATCTCCAACCTTTTCCCGGACACCGGCGAGCCGAACCGCGGCATCTTCAACGCGCGGCTCGTGCGCCACCTCGCCCGGCATTGCGAAATCCGCGTTATTGCCCCCCGCCCCACGCGCGGGTTTCCGCCGTTCTGGTCGCCGAAGAAATGCACCGCCCGCGCCGAGGACGCCGCGTTCGCGCCGGTTTTTCCGCCGGTCAGCTACCTCCCGATGATCGGCAGCCGCTGGAATCATCGTCTGATGGCGAAATCTTTGCGCGAAACCGTGCGCGCGATGCGGACGGAGTTTCCGTTCG
>JAPLTZ010000359.1:2721-7359 GCA_026397895.1 Verrucomicrobiota bacterium
CGCCTGCGCCGTGGCGGAGCTGGCGCAGGAATTTAATTGTCCCTTCATCGCCTGCGCGCAAGGCTCGGACGTCCACCAATACCTCCAGATTCCGGCGCGCCGGCGGATTATCACCTCGGCGCTCGCGCGCGCGGCCGCCGTCATCACTTGCAGCGGCGAACTGGCGCGGCTGTTGGGTGAGGCCGGAGTGCAGGAGTCCAAGCTGCACCCCATCTATTACGGCGTGGAGACGGACATTTTTCATCCGGGCAACAAGTCGGCGGCGCGGGCGGAACTAAATCTGCCGCCGGAGGAAAAGGTGCTGCTCTTCGTCGGCAATTTCCTGCCCATCAAAAACCCGCTGCTGCTGGTGGATGCCTTTGCGGAACTGACCAGCCGCCAGCCGCACCAGGCTTTCAGATTGGTGCTGCTCGGCGACGGCCCGCTCCATGGCGACATCCGGCGGCGGGCGGGCGCAGCGGGCTTGGCTGACCGGGTTTCGCTGCCCGGTCGGAAACCGCCGGCGGCGGTCGCGCGGTTCATGCAGGCGGCGGATGTGCTGTGCGTGCCCAGCGACAACGAGGGCGTGCCGAACGTGATTTATGAGGCGATGAGCTGCGGGCTGCGCGTGGTGGCGACGCGCGTGGGCGGCATCCCGGAAATCATGACCGCCGACTGTCTGGGGCGACTGGTCGAGCGCGGGAATTCCCCGGCGCTGGCGCAGGCGATCGCCGCCGTTCTGGCCACGCCGGCGGCAGTGGAAAAGATTGTTTTTCATGCCCGGCAATTTTCCTGGGAGCGCACGGCGGAACAACATCATCAGGTGCTGACAGCAGCTTTGCACCCTGCCGGTGGAGGCAAATAATCCGCCTGCCCGATGTTTTTGTAGAGCACCCGTTTAGATACAGCCCCCGGTGGCGCTGCCTGAAATGACTTGTTCCCAGGGTGATTTTTTCACAGAGTGTCTCGTTACCAAATTAATTAAAGCAGGGAGTCAGACGTTTCATGAATAACAATGCATCTTCGAAATACTGGCTTTGGGTATTCCGGCATTTTTTCCTGGATGTGATTGCCTTCGCGCTGGCTTTCAGTGTCGGCATCAGCCTGCGGCTGCCTCACAACTGGGCGGAGGCGCTGAACATGTATTGGCCGGGAATCCTCGTGGGCGCGGCGGTGTTTGCCTGCGTGGTATACGTTTGCGGCCTCTACTCGCTGCACAGCCACAACCAGAAGGCGTTCACGCGTTACACCTTGCTCATGTTGGCGATGATTTTGGCCATCGCGCCGATGCTGGGCATATTCTATCTGAATTTTTCCACCCGCATCGGCCGGGGAGCGATGCTGATCAGCGCCAGCCTCGCCTATCTGGTCGTATTGCTGCATCACGCGCTGTTGCACTGCAAATTCCGCAGTTACCGGGAGCGGGTCGCCCTCATCGTGACCTCCGATGAAGATGAACAGGAAGCCACGATGCTCAACGACCTGGGCGGTCACTATCTCAATCTCGTCGGGGTCATTCATTACGAAAATTACCGGCCCCGCCGCCAACTGCCGGTTCTGGGAAGTGTCGAGGAATTGCCGGAAATCGTCACCCGCAACAATCTGGAGCGTGTCCTTTGTACCAACAAAAGCATCCTCGACCCGAACATGTGCCGGCGCTTCTGTCAGTTGCGCTACTCGGGTGTGGGCGTCGTGCCCATCATCGGCGTGTTTGAGGAAATGTGCCAGTGCGTCCCCCTCCCGCTCATCACCCCGGAATGGCTGCTCGGCGCCAGCGGCGCGCCGCACATGCTTTACATCAAGAAGCTGAAACGCGCGTTCGATATCGCCGCCGGAGTCGCCGGCCTGCTTTGTTTCTGGCCGTTTCTCCTGTTTGGGATGGGGCTCGTGAAACTGTCCTCCCCCGGCGGTCCGGTATTTTATCGGCAGACGCGCTGCGGCCGGTTCGGCAAAACCTTCAAGGTGCTCAAGCTGCGGACCATGAAACCCGACGCGGAAACATCGCTGACCCCCGTCTGGGCCAGCACCAACGACCCGCGCGCCATTCCCGGCGGGAATTTTCTGCGCCAATACCGCATCGACGAGATCCCCCAGCTCTGGAACGTCCTGCGCGGCGAGATGTCCTTTGTCGGGCCGCGCCCCGAACGCCCGGAATTCGTCACCCTGCTCGCCCGGGAAATCCCCTACTTCCAGGAACGCCTCCTGGTGCAACCCGGCATCACCGGCTGGGCGCAGGTCAATTACCCCTACGGCGCATCCGTCGAAGACGCCCGACACAAACTGGAATACGACCTCTACTACGCGAAAAACATGAGCGTGTTCCTCGACGTCTTCATCCTGCTCGACACCGTCCGCATCATCCTTCGCGGCGGCCTGCAGAAATCCGCGCGCTCCCGGCTGCCGCATTATCGCCGTCCCGACGATACCGAGTTCATCATCGCGCCCGTGAAACCCCCGCCCGCCCCCGCCCCCGTCAACGCGGACATCTAACCGCACAACCGCTCGTAACGCGCCGGCGTCGCCGGCGGCTTCGCGTTCGGCGTCAGATCCAGCACCACCTGCTCCGGCTTCAGCTTCGCCAGCGCCGGAAAAAACCCGGCGCTCTGGTTGCCGATCAAAATCACCTCGCAGTCCAGCACCTCCGCCATCGTCTCCACCATCAGCCGGGAAGTGTGCGGGATGCGCTCCTCGATGAATTTCCGGTTTGCCCCCACCAGCCGCGCCAGCGAGACGTGCTCGTCGTAAAGTTTCAGCTCGAACCCCTTCCCCAGCAGCGTCTCGATCACCGTCACGATCGGCGACTCCCGCAAATCATCCGTCCCCGCCTTGAACGCAAAACCCAGCACGCCCACCCGCCGCTTGCCCGTCGCCAGAATCCATTCCACCGCGTCCCGCACCCGCCGCTCGTTGCTCGCCGCCAGCGAATCCAGCAGCGGCACGCTCACATCCCGCGCCCGCGCCAGCCGCGTCATCGCCCGCAAATCCTTCGGCAGGCACGACCCGCCGTAGGCGAAGCCCGGCTTCAGATACACCGGCGAAAGATTCAGCTTCCGGTCCTCGCAGAAAATCCGCATCACCTCGTGCGCGTCCACGCCCAACGCCTTCCCCACCGCGCCGATTTCGTTCGCGAACGTAATCTTCAGCGCGTGGAAAATGTTGTCCACATACTTCACCATCTCCGCCGTCTCAAGGCGCGTCTTGATCAGCGGCGCCGGCAGCTCCCGGTAAAGCGCCGCCACCAGCTCCGCATCCGCGTCATTCAGCGCGCCGATGACCGTCTTGGGCGGATGATAAAAATCCTCCACCGCCGTGGACTCGCGCATGAACTCCGGGTTCACCGCCACGCCGAAATCCACCCCCGCCCGCTTGCCCGAACTCCGCTCCAGCGCAGGAATCACCACGTCCCGCATCGAACCCGGCAGCATCGTCGAACGCACCACCACCAAATGCCGGCTCGCCTTGGTCTTGAGCACCGCCCCGATGTTTTCCGCCACGCGCTCCACAAATCTCAAATCCAGCTCGCCCGTCGCCTTTGACGGCGTGCCCACGCAAATCATCGAAACCTCCGTCGCCGCCAGCGCCGCCGCGTGGTCGGTCGTTGCGGAAACCTGCCCCGTCTGCACGCCGGCGGCGATGAGTTCCGGCAGCCCCTCCTCGATGATGGGCGACTTGCCCGCGTTGATGAGCGCCACCTTCGTCGCGTCCGTGTCCACGCCGATGACGCGGTGGCCGCCGCGCGCGAAGCAGCCGGTGATGACCGCGCCCACATAACCAAGTCCAAAAATGCTGATGTTCACGCCGGAAAACTAAATGAAGCCCGCCCAAAACTCAAACAACCTCTGCCGGCCGGCGGATGCGAAGAAAAGGATTGCAATGGCCGCCGACCGGTGGCATGTGAATGCGTCGCTTCGGTTTCCGTCGTGGAAACCCGGCTCTCCCAGATTGTTTGATTGGGGAAAAATCAACAATTCAGCAAGTCGTATCCGTTATGAATGAGTAGCAAGGCACGGCATATTTTGGTGGTGGATGATGAGCCGGGAATCTGCGCGGCCATCAAAATGATGTTCCAGCACGACGGACACCGGGTCGAGGTGGCCCACAACGCCAAGGACGCGCTGGCTCTGCTCGAACTGCATCCGTTCTCCCTGGTCACCACGGATTACAACATGCACGGCATGAAAGGCGACGAACTGGCCGCCGTCATCAAGCAAAGCCGTCCCCATCTGCCCGTCATCATGATCACCGCCCACGCCTACGCGCTGAAATCTTCGGGCCAGCCGCTGCCGGGCGTGGACTGCTTGGTCAGCAAACCGTTCCTGCTGGCCGACCTGCGCGCCGCCGTCGCCCAGTTTCCGCCCCGACCGCCTGCCGGTTAGCCTCTCCCGGCCAGCCTTGCCTCTTTGCCGCTGCGAAATCAAACAAGCTTGTTTCGCCTCTTTCCCAATTCACAAGCCTGCCGGCAATAGCCTTCAAAAATCCCGTTCACCGTCTCCCAACCAAACTTCGCCCGCACCAACTCTCGACCGGCCGCGCCAATGCGCGCCGCCGTCGCGGGCGCAGCAAACAACGCCGCGATCTGCGCGGCGAAATCGGCGGGAGCGTCGGCCAGCAGGATGTTTTCCCCGTGCTTCACGGGCAGGCCCTCCGCGCCGATGCGCG
>JAPLTZ010000401.1 GCA_026397895.1 Verrucomicrobiota bacterium
AGCGCATCCGTCTCGTTCGAATATGACGCCGGATGGCTACAGCGCCCGGATGCCTTTGCCATCGACCCGACCTCGCTCCCATTGCAACGCGGCGTCCATCATGGCGCAGCCTTGTTCGGGGCCATCCAGGATTGCGGGCCGGATCGCTGGGGGCGGGTCTTGATTGAGCGAGCCGTCCGCAAAAAGGTGCTGCCGCAAAAACCGTATCACGAAATCGACTATGTGCTGGCGCTGGACGATGCGTCGCGCATTGGAGCGCTCCGTTTCCGACTTGATGCCGCCAGCCCCTTCCTCGCCGCCGCCAGCGGGAAACTTCCGCCTTTGGTGCGACTTAACACCCTGCTCCACGCCACCGACGCCATTCACAGTGAAACGGAAACCGCCCAGGATTTGCGCTTCCTCCTCGGCGCAGGTTCGCCGCTCGGAGGAGCTCGTCCCAAATCAGCGGTCAGTCTGGCCGACGACCGGATTGCCATTGCAAAATTTCCCAAGCCGGATGACACCCGAAACATCGCGGCAGGCGAAATTCTTGCCCTCACCCTCGCCCAACAGGCCGGCATCCAAGCCGCCGAGCATCGGCTGGTAAGCGTAGGCAGCCAAGGCGTTGCTTTCATCACCCGCTTTGACCGCGTGAAAAATACCCAGTTCGGCGACGATGTCGCCGGAGACCTGCGCGAATTATGGCGGCGACTCATCTTCTCGCTCCTCGCCAGCAACTACGACGATCATCTGCGCAACCATGGTTTCCTGATGTCCCAACCCGGACGGTGGTCACTCTCGCCGGCCTATGATCTCAACCCGGTGCCCGAAATCGACCGGGTGCGCATGAGCAAGACCGCCATCACCGAGGATCAGCAAGAGCCTTCCCTCGCCCTTGCACTCGATGCCGCCGCGCGCTTTGGACTCAAGGGAACGGAGGCAAAGAAAATTCTGCGAGCGGTTTTCACGGCCACTACAAGCTGGCGCCAGACCGGACGGCAACTGCGCCTCAAAGCCTCCACTCTGGACGCCTATGCCAGCGCCTTTGAACATCCGCTCAGGGACGAAGCAACCCGTTTACTCGGCTGACAGTTTTCAGTGGAATCGGCTACTCGGCCTTGCGGTATAATTTCCCAACCATGAATGCAAAAAAGCAAATCTCATGGAACCGCAAAAAAAAAATTTGACCGGAAATCAAAAAGGAGAGCCTGCCGCCGACCGACAGGCCCTCCCTGATGCTACTGCGCATACTGGCTCTCGGACATCTCCGCCACCAACTCATCCGGCGTGACCCCGTGTTTCACGCAGGCCTCGACGATAATCAGGGTGACTTCGTCCACCGCCAGCGCGCTCAACTCAGCCATCCACTGATCTTCTTCCACCAGACTGGCCGCGCAACGCTCATGGATTTCCTCGAGCGCATCATCCACCCGGGTGACCATTGGCAGCGACATCTCCGGCTGCTGCCAGCCCCAGTGCGTGTCCGGCTGCCATGACGGACGTTCCGTCTGCACATCCACGATGTTCGCCCGCCAGGCGTCCGGAAAGTCCACGATGACCTTCCCGCCCATCTGATGGCGCGCCAACTCGTGATGCAGGCTGGGCGGCAGCATTCCCGCCAGTCCCGGAT